>RKRO01000553.1 GCA_007571355.1 Candidatus Poribacteria bacterium
ATTGTTGACTTCGCAAATTCTTTTGTAATTTTGCATAAATTTTGGTATACTATTTGTCTAATGAAAGATTGGTGTTATGCGTTTGCTGCCAAATCGGTTGGATTCTGTGTCTCTTGGATGCCGCGGCCCGTAGCACTCGCTATCGGCGGATGGTTAGGGACGCTCGTATTTTGGATCGCACCGCGATATAGAGAATTGGCCTGCGAACATCTACGGTGTAGTTTAACATTCACGGCTGAACACTGTGCAAGAACAATTGCTAAACAGTGCTTTCAACATCTCGGCAAGACTGTCGTAGAGTTTATGCGGTTTCCCCGTTTGGGGCGCAAGCAAATCCAGCAATACGTCACTTTTGAAGGCATCGAGCATGTGGACCAGGCACTTGCACAAGGGAAAGGCGCGATTATTTTAACAGGACATTTCGGGAATTGGGAACTTCTCGCTGCCAGCATTTCTGCCACAGTCGCACCGTTGACCCCTATTGTCCGTGAACTGCGCTCGCCTCGTTTAAATGCCTTGGTTTCCAGATACCGTGAGAAAGCAGGATATGCCACCATCGATCGAGACACAGGGATACGGCACGCGCTTCGGTGTCTCAAACGTAATGAATTGCTCGGCATCGTCGCCGATGTAGATACGACTGTCAGCGGCGTTTTTGTCGACTTTTTTGGCAGGCGTGCCTATACACCCTATAGTCCGGTTGCTATTGCCCTCAAAACAGGTGCAGCCATACTACCGTCGTTTATTATCCGCCAACCTGACGGTTCGCATCGGGCAATCATTGAACCGCCTTTGGTGTTGAAACGGACAAACGTGAAAGAGAAAGACCTTGTTATTAACACACAGAGATTCACCAAAATTATTGAAGCCTATATCCGACAGTATCCAGCGCAATGGATCTGGATGCATCGACGCTGGAAGACGCAAAATTAGTTACATTTCTATAGGAATATCCGTGTGTGTTCTACTTTGCATAACATGTTGTAAAAGTTCAGAAACACCCGTCGGTGCCCCAGATGAAGGTGTAGAAACCGTTCCAAAACAGAAACTGGACCGGTTTTCCACACAACACACTGAAGCCGGTATCGTCAAATGGACACTTATCGGCGATACTTCAACATTTCATGGAAGTTACATTGAAGTGGAAAATCCGACCGTTCAGATTTTTGAGGATGGTGTTGTTTCTATCACCATCAATAGTCAGAAAGGCAAACAATTCCTCAACGGCACTCAGAAGGACAATCTACACCTCACAGGAAATGTTGTCGGGGTTAGTAAAGAAAGTAAATTGTTTACTGAGGTACTCCATTGGCGCAACCTCGCCGG
Organism: Candidatus Poribacteria bacterium; assembly: GCA_007571355.1. Taxonomy (GTDB): domain Bacteria; phylum Poribacteria; class WGA-4E; order WGA-4E; family WGA-3G; genus WGA-3G. Next base: position 1,327 of record RKRO01000553.1, read on the forward strand.
TCGGTTGTATGCTCCGGAGGAAGCCACACTTGTACGTGGCAGTTCTACCTGGGTCGGAACAGAACTGTTGGCGAACCCGGCACTTGAAACCGTAAAAATGAAAAACAATCGATTCACACTTTACCCAAAAGATGAGAGAACGCATGAATATCATAAAAACCCAATTGAACCAAAGTAAGCATGAACGCAGATATCAACGCTGCAAATTCTGTACGTCTGTCGGCTTTCTCATGCTTCTGGTCTTTCTTATTTCCACAATTACCGTTGCTGAAGAACCCAAAACGGAAGAACCGTCTTCAGCCGCCAGCGGTGTAGAAACGCAAACGACGGGAAACACTGTACAAAAGGCTAATGCCGCTGAAAAAAGCAGCTCGATAACCGAAATGAATAAGGAACAAATCACCGGCACTTCAGTAAGAATGGAGAGATATGAACAGGAAGGTATAACGATTCTTATTGGGGATGCCAAGACAGTACGTTATAACGAGCAAGGTGTTGAAATCGGGTTTCTCAATGCTGATAAAATTACCATCAAGACTGATCCGGAAACCGACCAGACCGTAGAGATCGTTGCTGAGGGCAATGTAGAAATTCGAGATCAAGATATCTTCGCTACTTGTGACCACGCCATCATGAACAACCTGACAAATATCATTACTCTTAAAGAGAATGTCGTCGTCTTACAAAACAAGGATAGACTGGAAACCAAACTTTTCACTTTTAATCGGACAACGGGTAAACAGACTGGCGAGGGTGGTGTTAAGTTTAAAGTAACCGTTACACAGGCGGCCCCAGTCAATCCAGAGACAGAAGAAAATAATGAAACCTCTGCAGACATAGGGGAAGCGGATACATCTACAACTGCTCCTGAGAAAACAGATGGAACAACAGAAAAGGAAACTGGTACGCAAAGCAGCACAGAAGAGAAGCCTGAAGCAGACATTGAAGGGACAGATTCAAATGATGCGACTGGGACTGACACGGAAACCCCGGATAATGTGGATACAGACGCTGAACCTGAGGAATCTGAGGCCAATTAATCCGCCCGTGTATGCGTTATTGGTTATCAGGCCGTTACGTTTTCAAGGAATTCGTTTTCATGGCTCAGTCCGCTGCGCTTTCAGTACTCAGTTAGCAACTTGTGACTGGAATGTCTGCTGATGCTGACACAATCCACTTTTACTGAAAATTGAGTGCTGAAAACTGAAAACTATTAAAGAGGCATCGTAGTAAAAAAATCGTGGCAATAGAATTAAAAACACACGGACTCGTAAAACGTTATACAAGGAAGGGTCCAATCGTTGTTAACGAAGTGAGTCTGTCGGTACAACAAGGTGAAGTCGTCGGCCTGTTGGGACCTAACGGGGCTGGCAAATCGACAACATTCTACATCGTCGTCGGACTGATTCGCCCGAATTCGGGTAAAATTACGTACGCCGACACAGACATCACTTCCTATCCGATGTATAAGCGGGCGAGGCTCGGCATCGGCTATCTGGCACAAGAGACATCAATTTTCCGTAAACTAACGGTTCAACAGAATATTGCAGCGATCCTTGAAGCAAAAAGAATACCGAAATCGGAATGGGAACCCCGTATCCGTGAACTGACAGACGAACTCGGCATTTCAAACCTACTGTCACGCAAAGCATATACACTATCTGGTGGGGAGTGTCGTCGAGCAGAGATAGCACGAGCACTCGCAGCAGAGCCTGATTTTATCCTGTTAGACGAACCGCTTTCCGGCATAGATCCAATCGCTGTGGCAGATATTAAGCAACTCATAGCGCATTTACGAGACCGCAATTTAGGTGTGCTCATTACAGATCACAACGCTGCTGAAACCCTTGACATTGTTGATAGGGCATACATTATCGTTGATGGGAAAATTACGATCGCAGGCACACCGATGGAACTCGTGAACAACCAAGCGGCGAGAGACCTCTATTTCGGACACAACTTCTCCTATCGGGTAGAGTAGCAACACATCCGAAACACCAACGGAGACCCATGAAATGTACAAAGCGCAACTCACCCAGGCACCTAAACTGTCGCAAAAGACATCTATTACACAGACGGTACAGAATGCTCTTAAAGTGCTAAATATGCCGCTGCAGGAGTTAACGCAGTTCGTTAATCAACAGATTGAAGAGAATCCATTCCTCGAACTCGAAGAAGAGAGCGAAACGACACCACCTGCTGAGGAATTAGACCCCGCTCCTGAATGGAACGAACCTGAAACCGATCTTGATCAGGAAGATACTGCCATTGATGTTGATTGGGAAATGGCTTTTGAGGACCGCGTGTCACTCAGCGACCAAGTGAACGTAAGACACTCAGACCTTGATGAACCTCCCCCGGATGTGGTGTATGAATGTTCGCTGCATGATTACCTTGCTGAGCAACTCGACCTTGCATCCGCCGACATTATCACTACAGAGACGGAACGCGCGATTGCGCAACACATTCTTGGAAATCTGAACGACGACGGAAAACTGGAACTCAAACTGTTTCAAATTCCGTGCGAATGCTTAACCAGATTACATTCAGGCGAGATATCAGCAGAATTACACACTATTATTCAGAAAGGGTTACAAACCGCCACGGGTAATAGGCATCTCAAATTCGCAAAAACTGCTACCATCACAAGGAAAAGGATAACGCACACACACGCTGAAAATGAAGGGGTCCCTATAAACTGTACATGGCACATTAACGACCCGGATAACAACAAAACTTATACCATTATATACGAACACACGTTGGGAAGTTGCAAACCCGCTCTAAATTTCTATCAACTCACGTTGGAAGATATCGCCGAATCGGTTGGATGTGAAATACCACTCGTTGAAACAGTACTTCGCGAGATACAAGATAATTTTGAACCTATAGGCATCGCACATCGAGATACAAGGGAAGCGTTGCTCATCCAGATTCGGAACCACAAACGAGAAGATATGCAAAAAATAATGGGAGAGGCAGCGAAGGACCAGTGTGGGGATTTTTTGAACAAAAACATGTCTGTTCAATCGGTTGCCCATGAGATTATCGAAAACTATTTTGATGCTTTTCTCCATCAGCAATGGCACTGCATCGCAGAGGCGCTGAAAGTTGACATCCGGGTTATTGATAGAGTCGCCAAATGGATAGGAAGGCTATCTCCTTATCCAGGTCGCTACTTCATCGATCCAACGACCCGATCACTGAGAAAAAACTCTCGTCAGGGCACCATTACTCCAGATGTGGAGATACAAGACATCAACGGTAAATATCAGGTTATTTCTGTAGACAGTTCAGTTCCACGCTTACAGATAAATGCATACTATCAAAAACTGAGACAGAATGAGCAAAGAACCTTAGATGCTGAAGCGAAAGAATGGATAGAAAAACGCTATCGAGATGCAGTAAATTTGATCAACAGCCTTGCCCAACGTGGTAGTACAATTGCACGCGTCACCGAAGCGATTTTTGAAGTGCAAACAGATTTTCTGACAGAAGACACTAAAAGTATCAAACCTTTAACACTGAAAACAATCGCTGAACGGGTAGGCGTGCATGAATCAACGGTCAGTCGAGTAACCAGCAACAAATACGTACAAACGCCACACGGGACGTATCCGCTCCGATTCTTCTTTAGTAATGAGTTAGTGACGACACAAGGTGAGGCGGTTTCTGCCAAACAAGCGGAAAACCTCATTCAAGAAATTATCAAGACTGAAACACATACCAAGCCGTTGAGCGATCAGGCGATTAGTAACGCCTTGAAAGCCAAAGGGGTCATATTGGCGCGCCGGACTGTTCAGAAATATCGCGACGAATTAGGCATTCCGACATCACGCGAAAGGGCCGCTGCCTATGCCAGTACTCATGAGAGTTGATAGATTCCGGCCATGAGTGAATACGTTTTGTGGTTCAATTGCCTTGCACCGTGTTTGAGTAAAAAAAAGAGAGGGGAATTTAAATGAGAGTAACGTATTCTGGACATAATTTAAAGATTACTGATGACATTCACGCACACATCCTGAAACGTGCCGATAAAATTGAAGTGCGTTTCGGAGACATGCAGGAATTCAATGTTGCTCTGAAATCTGAAAAGCATCGGTTTGATGCTGAGATGATAGTAACAGCTCCCGGTGTATCCTTTTATGCGAAAAGCGAAACAGATGAGGTTTTGTCGGCATTAGACACTGCAACAGATAAAATTCTCAGCCAAGTGCGTCGGTATAAGGATAGGATAAAGGACCGACGGCAGAATGCACCACATCGCGAAGTAGTCGCACAACTCAATCCTGAGAATGTAGAAACGCCATTCGAAACTGATGACAGTGATACGCCTACGATCATAGCAACACAAGAGAAGTTCGCGTCAAAACCGTTGATCGTTACGGAAGCCGCAATAGAACTCCAAGCATCAAATGCAGCGTTTCTACTGTTTCTAAACGCCGAGACTCGACAAGTAAATCTGCTTTATAGGATGGCACAGGGGACATACGGGTGGGTGGAACCGCTATTCGCTTAACAGTGTGATAGTTATAAGGGGTTGGTGAAGAGGAAATATACCAATGTTCATGCCCTTCCTAATAACTTATAACCGATAAAGGTTTAAAATATGGCAAATCTTCCGAAAATCTATGCCCCTCATGAAATTGAGGGGAAATGGTACAAATTCTGGCAAAAAAATGGCTCTTTTCACGCTTCGGCGACTTCTGAGAAACCGCCTTACGCGATTGTGATTCCGCCACCGAATATCACCGGTAGCCTGCACATCGGACATGCACTCGATAATACGCTTCAAGACTGCCTCATCCGATGGCGCCGCATGCAAGGGTATAACACGCTCTGGATGCCTGGCACTGATCACGCTGGCATCATGACTGAGATCATTATGGAACGAAACCTGATTGATGAAGGCACCAGTAGAACCGCGCTCGGCAGAGAAAAGTTTGTCGAACAGATGTGGCAGTGGAAAGCGGAAACAAGCGACTATATCATCTCCCAACTCCAACAACTCGGATGCTCCTGCGATTGGGAACGGGAACGATTCACTTATGATGATGGGTTCGTTACAGCAGTGAATACTGCCTTTCTTCACCTTTACAATCAGGGACTTATCTATCAAGATACCTATATGGGAAACTGGTGTCCACATTGTAACACTGTCTTAAGCAATTTGGAGGTTGAACCTATTGAGATAAACGGAAATTTTTATCATATCCGCTACCCTGTCAAAGACAGTGAGATTGTGCTGGAAATTGCGACAACACGCCCAGAAACGATGTTGGGGGACACCGCTGTGGCAGTCCACCCCGACGATGAACGCTACCAACACCTGATCGGTAAGACAGCAATTCTACCGCTCTGCGATAGGGAAATTCCGATAATCGCCGATGCCTATGTAGATACTGAGTTCGGCACTGGCGCGTTAAAAGTTACACCCGCGCACGATACTAACGACTATGAAATCGGTTCACGGCACAACCTTGAACAACTGACGATTTTCACACAAGATGGATACATAAACGAAAATGCACCGAAGAAATACGTCGGTTTATCCCGATGGGAGTGCCGAGAACGTGTCGTAGAAGATTTGCAGAATTTGGATTATCTTGTCAAAATCGTACCACATCGGCATGCCGTTGGGCATCATGATCGGTGTGGCACCATTGTAGAACCTACCATATCGCCCCAGTGGTTCATGAATGTCCGACCACTTGCCCAACGCGCAATAGAGGCGACCCAGAAAGGTGACATCAAATTTGTTCCAGAACGTGAAACCGCCCGTTTTTACCATTGGATGGAAAATATCGAACCGTGGCCGATCTCACGCCAACGATGGTGGGGACATAGTTTGCCGATATGGTACTGTAGCGAATGTGAGGTAATTACAGCTGCAATGGAAATGCCCCAACAGTGTGAGTGTGGCGCAACTGATTTCCATCAAGACGAAGATGTCCTTGACACCTGGTTCAGTTCCGGGCTGTGGCCATTCGCCACTATGGGATGGCCGGAAGAGACAGAAGAATTGAAAACTTTTTATCCTACCTCTGTCCTTGTAACGGGTTGGGATATTCTCTTTTTCTGGGTCGCAAGAATGATTATGTTAGGACTCGGGTGTATGGATGAGGTGCCGTTCCGAACTGTCTATCTACACGGACTTGTTGCTGATGAGATGGGTCAGAAGATGAGCAAATCGAAAGGCAACACTATCGACCCGTTAGAGACTATTGACACTTATGGGACAGATGCTTTCCGCTTCGCGCTCGCAAACGCAAGCACCCCGCACCCTTACGTTCCGCTACTGGAATCCCAGATTGAGTCAGGCAGACGCTTCGCCAATAAAATTTGGAATGCTGCTCGTTTCGTTCTCATGAATTTGGAGAAATATCCAATGCCAACTGGCGCGGATCCTATAGATATCGAACAGGAAACGCTTGAGATAACGTGGATACAGAGCCGCCTTAGTGATACCATTAAAAGAACAACCGATGCCCTCGAAAATTTCCGGTTCTACGAAGCGGCACAAACACTCTATGCCTTTCTTTGGCACGAATTCTGTGATTGGTATCTGGAGTTCACCAAACAGCGGATTGCCCAAGGTGAACCCGCGGCACTCTGGATCGCTGCGGATACTTTAGAACAGACGATGCGACTCCTGCATCCGTTCATGCCCTTCTTAACGGAGGAAATTTGGCAACAACTACCGCTGAATAGAACGGATAACACCGAAGAAAAAATATCAGTAACAGTTGCTCCGTGGCCCGAACCGAAAGGTGAAGACCTGATCGCAGAAACCACTATGGCAACTCTCATGAAAGTCATTGAGAGTATTCGGAGTATCCGAGGCGAGTTGAACGTCCCGATCGGCGCGTCCGTAGAGGTACACATTCAAGCACCGAGCAGCGAAGTGCGTGAACGACTCGAAACTTACCTTGGACAATATTTACCGGCTCTCACACGCATGACAAGCATCACTATCGCAGAATCTCTACAGAAACCGCCCGCTTCTGCCGAAGCGGTTATAGGTGACCTCGCGATTTATGTCCCGCTTGCTGATGTTATAGATTTAGAGGCCGAACACGCAAGACTTAGCAAACGACATCAACAAGCGACAAACGACGTAGCCGCAGCACAGAAAACATTGGATAACCCAAATTTCATTCAGCGCGCGCCAGAAAAGGTCGTTTCCCAAAAGAGAGCGTTACTCGAACGGTTGATCACGGAGCAAGAAAAATTAGCACGGAGCCTTGCAATGCTGACAGAATCACGGGGTTAAATCGGCTACCAATTCGACCAATAAAGTGTAGGTGTCGGGATTGATAGTCAAAATTGATATGCAACAACCTGAAAAACCCGCAAATTACACACTAAATAATGACAATGCTTTGTTTGTGGTATGAACAATCCGTTCGGCTTGCAAGTCCATCCGGAAATTAGGGACGCAGGAGCATCGGTTCGTATTGAATGCACGCCACCGGAACACTTGCAAGGTTGGGCAGATATTCTTCACGGTGGTATCCTCAGTACATTGTTAGATGAAGCGATTACCTACGTTGGCATTAGCACCTTTGATCAGCACGCTGTTACGGCACAACTTGAGGTACGCTTTCGTAACCCGGCACCAACCGGTGTGAAACTCTACGTCCTTGCAGAACGTATTAAGGTTTCTAAAAGGTTAGTTGAAGCAAAAGCAGAGGTTACACTCGGGGACGGCACCGTTATTGCCACTGGGACCGGCAAAGTCATGCCGGTCAGTGAGAATTTCGTACCTAAGGTGCCGACAGCGTAGAAAGACCGGTGCTCGCGCGTGTGGATCGAAGTTCTGTTCCTACAGACACAAAAAGGCCCCTATTTTCTGAAAGAAATTATGGAAAATCCGACAACCGTGATGAATCCAGAGGCGTGTTCAAGTTGGGATACCGATGTCCTAATCATAGGTAGTGGTGCTGCTGGACTTCGCGCTGCGCTCGCTGCAAGTGAGCACGCAAATGTAATGCTAATTACCAAGACCACTTTGACAGAGAGTAACACACACTATGCACAAGGTGGGATCGCTGTCGCTATGAATCTTGATGACACGATCGCCTTACATATAAAAGATACTTGTGCCGCTGGTGCCGGTCTCTGCGATGTGGAAGCCGTAGAAATGATGGTATCTGAGGGAATCCCACGCGTCGCGGAACTACTGGATTGGGGTGCGAACTTCGATTGGGAAGGCACTCTACCCCGCTTCACACAAGAAGCCGCACACAGCCGCCGTCGGATTGTACATAAGGGCGACGCAACCGGACGCGAAACAACGGATGTCCTTATTCAGCGCGTACGCGATACAGAACGCATTCACGTCCTTCAGAACGCTTTTGCTATCAACTTACTCACCGATGAAGACGCTAAGAAAAGTAGTGAAGAATCAGTTAAGTGCTACGGGGTTTCGGCGATTGTAGAAGAACAGGTCGTTCGTATTCGTGCCAAAGCCACAATTCTTGCAACCGGTGGACTCGGACGTGTCTATCCGTGTACCTCTAATCCACAGATCGCGACCGGCGATGGATTCGCCGCAGCGTGGCGTGCCGGATGCAAAATGATAGACATGGAATTCGTTCAGTTCCATCCGACAACGCTCTTCCTTGACGGTGCACCAAGTTTCTTAATCTCTGAAGCCGTTCGAGGTGAAGGGGGTACCCTCTTGAATATCCGTGGTGAACGCTTTATGGGGAAATATCACGAGAAAGGCGAACTGGCACCACGTGATGTCGTCAGTCGATCCATTCAAAACGAAATGCACCTGACACAGTTCCCATGCGTTTACCTTGATATTACGCATAAAACCACAGACTTCATCCTTGAGCGATTTCCTACGATCTCCGCGACGACAAAACGCTATGGACTCGATATTAGCATCGACTTAATCCCTGTCCGTCCGGGGGCACATTTTATGATGGGCGGCATCCGCACGAATACCGATACACAAACGAATATTGAAGGACTTTATGCCTGTGGAGAGGTGGCATGTACAGGGGTACACGGGGCAAATCGTTTGGCAAGTAACTCCCTTCTTGAATGCCTTGTTTATGGGGCGCGGGCAGGCAAAAATGCTGCAACTTTTGCGAGTACACAACCGACATATCCACCTGATTTACCGATACTGAGTCATCCAGGAACAGCCATTACGGGGGGCACTGATATGGCAGCAGAGATGGACATAGACGCGATCAAAGATGCCATCCGAAAGACGCTCTGGGAAAATGTGAGTATTGAACGAAACGGCGAAGGCTTACAAAATACCCTCGCCAAGCTGCAAGAAATAGCGGAAAGTTTAGAAGACACAGTAAGTTGTTCCGATACCAAAAATGTGCCGATGATTGAAACGGTGAATATGCTCAATGTCGCCTTGATGATAACGCAAGCTGCCCTAGCGCGAACGGAGAGCCGTGGTGCGCACTACCGTGCTGACTTCCCAACACAAGACGAGGCTACATGGAAATCCCGCCGCATCCTCATTACACGGGATAACCCACCAGAAATAGTTCCGTTAGAGCGTTAAGTCGACAAGGCATATAGAAGGCGAGGTTACAAACCTCGCCTGTGAAGGCACCCATTTTTAGGTTTTACTATAAACAACAATTATTCGGCGTTGAACCTATCACTGTTTAAAACTTGTCTATTGCTGCCCCGAGTTTACCGCGGAGGGTTCGTCCGATTTCTCATAAATCTGGACATAGTTGGCGTAACTGTCAATAACCTTCTTAATATGAAGCCGCGTTTCCCGAATCTTAATTTTCTCAACGAATAGGTCAATATCTTTAATATTTTTTGTTGAGACCCACCGTTTCATCCGTCCGGGACCGCCATTATACGCGCCAATGACCTGCATCGGGTTGTTATTAAACCACGAGTTGAGATCGGCTATATACTTTGTCCCCATCCGGATATTAATATCGGGTTGTTTGAGCATTGATGTGCGGAATCGTCGGATTTTGAGTTGTTGTGCAAGTTCTCTGCCAGTCGCAGGCATAATCTGCATGAGTCCAATCGCACCTGCCCAACTCACGGCAGCTGCCTTGTATCGGCTCTCTTCAAGAATCATTGCAGCAACTAAAAACGGATCAACATTATACATCTTAGCATACTTCTCAACCATGTTAGCATAGTAGCGAGGATAGAGTTTTCGATGAAATTTCTCTAAATCTTCACGCGTTGCATTTGCGAAAGCAGGATTTTCAAGAGATTGTTCAGTGACCTTCCGGGCTTTATCGTACATCGCGAGTCCTTCATAACAGGTAATCAAATCATAAAAACAGTTTTGCTCTGAGAGGGGAGCCGTGTTGATATGCCGATCCAATTGGGCAATAGCATCTTCGTAGAGTCTAAGTTCCATGAGCTCTGGAACCTGTGATGGGCACTGCTGCCGCTCTGGTAATTCCGCGTCTTGAATAGCTTTCGGTTCCAATTCGGATCCAGAAATTCCTAAGATCGCCTTCGCCCTTGCGGAGTAGTACCAGTAACGCGCTTCTGCAACTTCCTTGTATATCTTCTGTGCAAGTTCGGGTCTGTTTTGACGTTCGCGTATCTTCGCCATCCAGAAATGTGCCCCCATTGCATAACGATTTCCGGGGAAGTGTTCTTTCAACCCTTTGAAAGCGTTGTAACTTTCTTCATAGCGGCGTTCATCGAAACGTTGCCAGCCCGTTCGCCATCCTGCAACATCTGCATAAGGACTTTTCGGTGCTGCTTTGATTAAACGTGAATAGGCATCCAGTGCTAATTCTGATTTTTCCTGTGCTTCGTGAATTTTCGCAATATCGTAGAGCGCATCGTCCGTTAATTCATCTGTCGGATAGGTTTTTACAAAATTCTCAAGACGGCTGACCGCTGTTTTCAGATGTCCTTTCTGGCGATAACTTTGCGCAATTTGATAAGTGGCACCAGGGATATAAATGTTTTTTCCCCCGAGCGCGATCACAGCGTCAAAGTTTTTAATCGACGTATTGGGCCACTTACGTCCCTGATTACTCCGGCCAGTCAGATATAGTGCTTGAGCACGGAGTTCCAAATCGGCAGTTTTAGGTATCAGTGCCAATTCGTTTACAGCAGACTCCCACTGCCTATTTGAAAAAAACACCATACCGCAATTCAGCCGATCGGCGGGTGTGAGTTTCAGTGATTTATGTGTTCTTACGAGTTGTTTTAATCGACCGAGTGAATCTTTGGCAACACTTAGTGACTGCTTTTCTTTAATAAGTTCTCTATAAACATCAAATGCAGCAGAAACATTCCCTAATCCTTCTTCGCAGCGTGCTAAAGTGAAAGCTGCCTCTCTCGCGTATTGGGGGTGTTCGACAAGATCAATTAAGTATGATTTTGCGGTCTCGTACGCTTTCTTCTTCGTATAGAGCTGTGCTAATGCCCATTTTGCGTTTGAAAGATAGAAACTCGACGGATACTCTTTGACGATTCGTGTATACCATCTTACCGCGCGTTCGCTATTATTCATACTCTCATAAAGTTGAGCAAGTCGATAAATGGCGCAATCTGCCAATGGATAACCCAGCGAAGCGACCCGGGCATAGTGCCCAATCGTTTTTGGACGATTCCGAAGTTTCTCATAGGTATAACCCAGCACATGATGGATTTTCAACTTTTCGGACTCGGGCAAGTCGGTCTGCAATAAACTTTCAAGCTTTGAAACTGCGCGTTTGTGATCGCCTTTATCAATCAGTGCGAAAGCCTCTCGCCACGCCTCACTACGCATTTCGTCGGCAGAAACCGGCATTCCTAATACGAAGCAGGCACAAACCAACATGAACAATCCCCACAAAAATGGGCGCATTCTAACAATATGTAATATGTATGGATTCGCTCTCTTATCCAACTGGCTTGGGTTTCTGCCAAAGAAATTTAGATATTTCATTTCAAACCTTTTCGGTGTCCTCCTAATGTTTATTTGCGTCGGAAAAATAAAAACAATGATAACAGTCACTTTTTAACTTTCAATTGTAACGTTACACGTCAGCAAAAAGCAACAAAAAATTGAACACGTGTAATTGGATTCGCAAAATACGGAAACTGCTTGCTAAATTTCAAGGCATTGTGTTACAATTAATGCAGACTGAACTGAATGTAGGATTTATCTTGAGAACGTATCTCAGAAAATAAGGAGACATTTGATGGAAATTGTAGCACTTGGGAAAACAGGTTTGAATGTTTCACGGCTTTCGATTGGCACGGGGTCAAATGGTTGGAATGGTCGTTCAAATCAGACGGATTTAGGGTTTGAAACGTTCCGAGACCTGCTGCTGTTCTCATACCAAAAAGGCGTAACGTTTTGGGATTCCGCTGACCAGTATGGTAGCCATCCACATGTCAAAGCGGCGCTAGAAGAATTACCGCGAGAGACTGTTACGATCACCACAAAAACAACATCCCGCACACGGGAGACGGTGGAAGCAGACGTGAAGCGGTTTCTCAAAGAAATCGGCTCTGATTATGTGGATATTGTTCTACTTCACTGCCTCACACAGGTAGACTGGCCGCAACGTTACCCTGATGCAATGGAAGCCCTCGTCCGTTGCAAAGAGCAGGGATTGATCCGTGCACACGGTGTTTCTTGCCACGACTACGGCGCGTTCCAAACATCTGCTATGACAGAATGGGTTGACGTTGTCCTGGCTCGGATTAATCACGCAGGCGTTAGCATGGACGCATCACCCGCAGATGTGATCCGCACGATGGAACAGATGGCCTTTGCGGGCAAGGGTATTTACGGCATGAAAGTCTTAGGCATGGGTAAATTGGCGCAAGACGCAGAAGCGCAGCGCGAAGCGATCGAATTTGTGATGAGCCTACCTTGTGTACACGCCATGACAATCGGCATGACTTCTGAGAACGAAGTAGAAGCGAATGTCGCCGTTGTCAACGAATTATCCTCAAAACTTTAACCAATTGGATATACAGATCCCTATGTTATGCACAATGCCCCAACGGAGATATTGCGAATGGTTAAAAATCCAGCCAAAGCGTTTAGCAATGAACAACGTTCATTGCGAGTCTATGGCATGGGGCATTCGTGCTAAACTTGCCTTATCGAACACTTGGTGAAATATAAAAAAATGGGAAAATATGAGATAGTCATCGGCTTAGAAATCCACGCGGAATTATGCACAGAAAGCAAACTTTTCTGCAATTGTGCTTATACTTTCGGAGCATCAGCGAACGACTGTACCTGTCCAATCTGTTTAGGGATGCCAGGAACATTACCTGTTATCAATAGGCGGGCTGTTGAGTTTGCGGTTCGAGCTGGTCTGGCGATGGACTGTGAGATCACAACATCCAGCAAATTTGACCGGAAAAACTACTTCTATCCGGACCTGCCAAAGAACTACCAAATCTCACAGTATGACATCCCGTTGTGTCAAAACGGACAAGTAACGTTTGAGTTTAATGGCGAACTGCGGACCGTCTCGCTTCGCAGAATCCATCTTGAAGAGGACGCAGGGAAATCCATTCACGCCGAAGTTACAGGCGATCCAACCCGTAGTTTCATGGACTTCAATCGTGCTGGTGTCCCGCTCCTCGAAATTGTAAGCGAACCTGAACTGCATTCTCCCAAAGAGGCAATCGCCTATTGCCGCGCTGTTAAGGAAATCTTAGAATACATTGAAGTCAGCGATTGTAACATGGAAGAGGGGAGTCTCCGATGTGAACCGAACCTCTCCCTCCGTCCTAAGGGGAGCAAAGAATTAGGGACACGCACAGAAATTAAAAACAAAAACTCGTTTCAAGAACTGATTGATGCAATGGAATACGAAGTAAAGCGGCAAGCACGGATTTTAGATGCAGGTGAAGAAGTCGTCCAAGAGACGCTTCTGTTCGATACAAGCACCGGCAAGACCGTAGCGATGCGCGGCAAAGAAGAGGCTGACGACTATCGCTACTTCCCGGAACCCGATCTCGTTCACGTCCAGATAAGTGATGCGTGGATTAGAGAAGTCCGACCAACACTCCCGGAACTTCCCGCAGCGCGTCGAGAACGTTTTATCGCGGATTACGGCATCTCCGCCGAAAACGCCGAATTCTTGACGATAACGCGACATCTTGCAGAATTCTTTGATGAAGCCGCACAACTCACCGGCGAACCGACCCCCTGCGCCAACTGGATTATGGGTGACTTAACCCGACTCCTCAACACCGCAGAAATTGAGATCCAAGATTCAAAAATCACACCTGCCCATCTCAGTGAACTCATCCAGTTGATTGACAACGCGACCATCAGCGGCAAAATCGCGAAATCTGTGCTTGACGATGCCTTCGAGACAGGTAAGATGCCGAAAGAGATTGTTGAAGAAAAAGGGTTGGCACAAATTACGGATACTTCAGAGATAGAAGCCATTGTGTTACAGGTCATAGAGGAAAACCCCGGGCCCGCCCAAGATTACCGTGATGGCACGAAGAAAGCGATCGGATTCCTCGTAGGACAGGTAATGCGCGCCACTCGCGGAAAAGCAAATCCACAACTAGTAAATCAGATTTTGACGCGGGTTTTGTCAACGAATTAGGATATCCAATGGACTTACCACCGAAAGGGTAAAAAAATCAGTTAAACCCAAATGTGAGACCAAACAAGGTGAATTTATGAAAAAATTGACATCCATAAACGAAACTCCCAAACTTTTTCCAGATACAACGGATGAGGTTAAAAACACAGTATTTTCTACTGAGCGGGTCGTCCAAGCTCCGCCCATGGATTTGCCTGGTTTTCTAAAACCGAATACAAGGTTGAAAATGGATGGTCTGAAATTCCTATCTCACCTTCCAAAAGAATCAGTGCCCGTAGCGTTCCTTGACCCACAGTATCGGGGCGTGCTTGATAGAATGAATTACGGCAATGAGGGAAAGAGTAGAGAGAAACGTAGATGTTCATTGATGCAAATGTCTGAGGAACTGATTGCGGAATTCATTCGGGGCATTGACAATGTGCTTATCCCATCAGGTCATCTGTTCCTATGGATGGATAAATTTCACTTGTGCCAGGGTTTCAAAACGTGGTTTGACAATACAGACTTAGATGTCGTTGATTTGATCGTGTGGAATAAAGATAGGTTTGGCATGGGGTACCGATCCAGGCGTGTGAGTGAATATTGTGTTGTGCTACAGAAACATCCAAGAAGGGCGAAAGGGATTTGGAAAATTCATAACATCCGCGATGTATGGCTTGAACGCACAAAAACAAAGGAGCATCCGCACCAAAAGCCTATTCACTTACAAGCAGAACTCATTGCTGCTGTCAGCAATGAAGGCGATTATGTCATAGATCCAGCCGCAGGCTCCTTTTCTGTCATGGAGGCAGCACGCTCAAAAAACCGGAATTTTATTGGTTGTGATCTGAATGGGTGAAGTGGTAAAAATTAGAGGTAGAATCCCTAAGGAATCTTCTGGTGGATACGCTCGCGTCTTTGGTAATGCAGCATTGGGCGAACTCATGAGCAAAGTACAAGGAACTGTGATTTCGGCTGGAAGTGAATTAGAGAGACTCATAACGGCAAGAGTGGAAACCATAGATGACTTGGATGCCTTTCTTCGCAAAGACATCATGCCGGACGGCGTGCTTTTGGCGAAAAAGAAAGAGATTAAGAAGTGTAGTGCGTTAAATGCTCAAGGATCAGAACCCGATTTTATGATTTTCAAGAGGCGATCGGGGCACCAACGTTGTCACATTGTTGAATTAAAAGATGGACACATTTTTGATACAAAAAAAGTTGATGGCGATCGTGAAGCACTGCACGGTTTTGCCAAACGAAATGCTGGACGACTTCCATACAGAGTTTCAACTCACTTTTGTGCCTTTAATCAAGATGACGCTGAAGTCATTTGGAAAGGATTCAAGCAGAGAATTGATATTAAAGAGGCGATGACAGGTAGGGAATTCTGTGACCTGCTAGAAATTGATTACGATGAGATTGTGGAAGTTCGTAAATCAGATGCTGAGGATAATATCCTCTATTTCCTTGAAGAACTTCTGTGTATCCCGGAAACGAAAAGCCTTATTGAGGATATCCTTTCATCCGACTCTTATCTCACAGAGAAGCAAATAGTATTTAAGATTGACTAAAACCCTCCTGTACAACAATTGGGCAAAGTGCCTCAGATTTTTAGAAAAATGTACATAGAAAGTCTAAAATATCGGGACGAGACATGGGATCTCCAAAATGCCGATACCAAAGCGTACACCCACTGTTTCCATACATACCCGGCAATGATGATTCCGCAAATCGCGCGGAAACTCCTTAAGGAATACGGCATAAAGGATGGCTGGCTCCTCGACCCATACTGCGGTACCGGCACTTCGCTGGTTGAAGCATCTCTATTCGGTATGCACAGTGTTGGATGTGACATTAATCCCCTCGTCCGCTTGATAGCAACTGCCAAGTCAACTCCGATTTGCCTGTCCACCTTAGACAAAACGGTAAGCAAGTTGAACGAGCATCTTTTTCAAATTGAATTCCGAGACAGTAAGATACCTGATGCTCCAATTCCTAATATCCTTAATCTTGAGTATTGGTTCTCTGAAGAATCCATCAAATATCTTGCTTATTTACGCGATTGGATTAACAAGGTAGAAGATGAAACCGTCCGGAATTTTATGTGGGTCGCGTTTTCAGAGACGGTCCGAGAGGTCTCTTATACGCGGAATGGAGAGTTTAAATTATACCGCATGCCTGCCGAAAAACTTGGAAGTTTCAAACCTGACGTGTTCGGTATCTTCAGCAAGAAACTCAGCAGGAACAGGAACGGTTTGGCAACGTTTCTTGAAAAACAGAAAAATGTCGAGGTATCCGTATCTGATGCAAACACTGTTCAAGGGGAACTCCCCTTACCGCGGCCACTCGGCGGTTATGATATAGTGATTACATCTCCTCCGTATGGAGATTCACACACGACAGTCGCATACGGACAATATTCGCGGCTTGCAGCGGAATGGATAGGCTTGCCGAATGCTCGCAAAATTGACAAACTCGCAATGGGTGGACAGCATTCAAAAGAAATATTGAGGGATTCGCCAATATCACCTGCTATTGACAAAATCCGTTTCGTCGATGAAAAGCGGGCGCGAGAGGTGTCGGCGTTTTACATTGACCTTGGACGCAGCATCAATTCAATAGCCCAAGTGCTTTCCCCACGCGCTACAGTTTGCTATGTAGTAGGTAATCGCCGAGTCAAAGAGGTGATGCTGCCGACAGATGAATTTGTTGTTGATGCCTTTCATCAATACGGGTTCACACATAAGGCTACCATCGTCAGAAACATACCGAACAAACGAATGCCGAAGAAAAACAGCCCTTCCAATATCGCAGGTGAAACAGCTACAACGATGCACGAAGAAAATATCGTCATCTGTCAGAGGCCAACGCATACATGGCAATAGGAC
>RKRO01000100.1 GCA_007571355.1 Candidatus Poribacteria bacterium
CACCAATAGCGTGTCGGATCACAAGTTCCTCCAGCGATGTCCCTGTTCCGAATCGCAAAGTTCGGGCACAGAGTCCACCGATTGTCCGTGCAGCAATTTCAATGAGATACGCACCTGTGGCGTTATAGCGCAATTCGGCATGGACGGGGCCGTGTCGCAATCCTAATGCATCGGCAGCTGCTGCTGTCGCGCGATGTAAAGCCTCTTGAATATCCGTAGGCAGACGGGACGGCGTAATATAGAGGGTTTCCTCAAAAAAAGGTCCCTCAAGTGGATCGGGCTTATCAAAGATCGCCAATGTCTTAAGCTCACCATTTAAGAGGATGCCCTCCAGTGCCACCTCTATTCCCGGAATATAGTCCTCAACGAGCAGATATTGTGACGGGTGTTCTTGTGAAGAACTTACCTCATCAGCACTTCGTAAAGTGTGTAAGAGTTTCGTTGTCCGTTGAAAAGCCTCAATAAATTCGGTGCGGGTATCCGCACGGATGACTCCACGGCTGGCGGAGAGAGACAACGGTTTGATAATACACGGGAAATTAACCTGTGTATTTGTGCTGTGGGGAGCGGGGAATTTCGGCTGCGGATAGCCGAAATCCATTCCTTGTATGACATTCCCAGCCCCTACGATTACAGTCGGATCGTCATAGATAGAGAAGCGTTGATAAGCAGGCACGGCTACGCCGTTCTGTGCCAACGTCTGCCTTAAAAGATATTTATTGCGCGTGGTTTTCGCTGAGACGATGGGATTGTGTGGAAGCCCCAATGCCTCCGATGCGGTTGTGGCGAGGAGTGTCGTATCATCGTCGACACCGACGATGGCTGTGAGTGGGTATGTGTGGTTGAATTCGAGGATAGATTGCGTCGCGGCGGTTGGCGCGTGAAAATCAAGTACAAGCGTGTGTCGCGGTGAGAGGTCTGCTGTGGTCGATGCCTCCTCGGATGCAACAACCACTTCGACATCGAGTTTAAGAGCCGCTTCAAGGAAGTCGGTAGCGCGGTACGTTCGTGTCGGAAGGAGCAGGAGGATACGAGGCTTTTTTAACGTTTGCTGCTGCATTCGGGAATCTCCTGCCTTGTTGTAAGGGTCGGCGCGTGTACAAGTGCGCCGACCGGGAATTATCTCTAATTGCTACGCGAACCGCGTCGTATCTTCTGATACGACGCGTGTGCGTCCTGCGCGTCTTCCTCGCCGTCAAGGACGCGGCGCAGACATTGCACAAAACCGATCGGATCATCCTCACCGAAGATCGTACGTCCAAACAAGATCGCGCGCCCGCCATTGCTGACAACGTTATGCGCCAGCGCGAATGTACTCCGCGCATTCTGACGCGGCCCGCCCAACGCCCCGATGACCAACGTTGTGTCGAATTGGCACAACTCGTTCCAGACATCAGCAGTTGTATATGCCGTTTTGATAAAGCGCGGGCGTTGGTGTTTACGGAGGTAACTCATTGTTCGAACGATAGAATCGGCGACGTACATACCACGTTTCTCATCATCCATTCCCGGCAGTTTAATGTTCGGTAAGAAGACCTCTAAGAGATGATCAAAGCCGTCAATTTCACCAACGACATGCGCGAATTGCACATACGCCTGCAACATCTTTTCATCGGCGATCGGGTCGTTGTTGAGAGTGATAGAGTACAACCCAAGATTAACTTTGCATTCCAATGCGGGGCCGATGAGTGCTTCACAATAGCGTTGCATATCTTCTGGAAATACTGTCTGAAACGGCATCGACAATCGTGAGGTGTAAACTCCGAATCGTGGGTTCCAGATGGCAGTTTCCGAGTTCATCCGGACGATCGGCGTGATCGGTGTCCCCTCAAACAGATTTTCCTCAAGAGCGAGTGTTTCTGCATCGGCAGGTGTCATCAGGAGCCCGTCGAGTTGTCCATCAGCGACAAGATCGCGTTGCAGTTGCAGAAACTCTGCGTGTGTGCGGTAATGTGGTTTTGGGTGTTGTACCTGCCCGAGTCCTTTAATACCAGCGGATGCAAGTGGGTCCGCCGCAAAAACCAGGATCGGACGTTGTGCAAGCAGGTCTGTATCATCAAGTTTGTCAAATATCCGATTGCCCATCTATTATGAATTCCTTGTAATTAGTTGTCTGTTATCAGTTGTCTGTTACAAGAGGTATTTGATAATTTTAACATCTCCCATGACTGATCACCGAAAGGATTTTTGAAAAAAGAAATCCGTCCTGACAGCTGATAACTCTTTTTAGCGTATATTCGTTGGATCAATATCTATCACAAATTCAATAGCCTTTGCTATTGTGGACGGTGGTTCGTCCGTGAGACGTTTAAGGAGTTGCCCCATTTTTTCAGGATTAGCACTTCGGAGCAAGAGATGCCACCGAAATTTGCCTTCAATTTTCGCCAACGGTGCCGGTGCGGGCCCGAGGATCTCTAAAGTTGTCGCATCGGCATCAGGTGCCGCTTGATCGGTCTGCCAAATTTCAAGTTGATCTCTCGCTGCATAAGCCCCCTCAATAACGGCTTTCTCGTCACTACCACGGAGCAGCAGCATTGCAACATGAGAGAACGGCGGATAGCGCAGCGCGCCACGCGCTTCTATCTCCTGTGCGTAGAAACCGATGTAGTCGTGATGCTGTGCAGCTGCGATACAGTAATGTTCAGGCATATAGGTTTGGAGGATGACCTGACCTTCAAGATCGGCACGCCCGGAACGTCCTGCGACTTGTGTTAGGAGGCTGAACGTCTGCTCACTCGCTCGGAAGTCAGGTAGGTTCAAAGCGGTATCTGCGGCGATAACCCCGACAAGGGTAACGTTCGGGAAATCCAATCCCTTCGATACCATCTGTGTGCCTATCAGAATGTCAATTTTCTGTTGTTTGAACGCATTCAAAATCTGTTGATGTGCGTTTTTTCGAGCGGTTGAATCCGCATCAAATCGCATCACACGTGCTTTTGGAAACGCTTTGCGTACTTCTTGTTCGACCGCTTCAGTACCGGCACCAAAAAAACGAATCGCTTCACTGCTACACTGTGGACAGACCTGATGCGTAGAACGTTGGCTACCACAATGGTGACAGATAAGCTGCTGCGTTTTGCGATGATAGGTTAACGAGATTGAGCAGTTGTCACACCGTTCGACATAACCACAGTTTCTACAAAAGACGTAAGTAGAATGTCCCCGTCGATTTAAAAATAAGATAATTTGCTCTTGTCGCCCGAGCTTCGTCTCCATAGAATCTCGGAGTAAATCTGAAAAGATCGTTCGATTCCCTTTTTTCAATTCACTACGCATATCGACGATATGAACGTCGGGCATTTTTCTATTGAATATCCGATCGGGCAGGCTTAACAGTTGATAACTTCCGTTCTGTGCCCGGTGGAAACTTTCAAGCGACGGTGTTGCACTCCCTAATATGATCGGACAGTTCGCGAGTTCGCTCCGTTTCTGTGCGACTTCGCGAGCGTGGTAACGCGGGGCAGTCTCAGATTTATAGGAATCTGAATGCTCTTCGTCTATAATCAATATGCCGAGTTTCTGGACAGGTGCGAAGATCGCAGAACGCGGTCCAATGACGATATCGGCCTCACCTTTCTGGATGCGGTGCCATTGGTCATAGCGTTCACCTGCACTCAACCGGCTATGTAGGAGCGCGACCCGTTCTCCAAACCTGCCAACAAACCGAGATGCCGTTTGCGGCGTGAGCGAAATCTCTGGAACTAATACAATGACAGATTTGCCTTTCTCAAGCACTTCCGCGATTGCCTGCATGTAGACCTCGGTCTTGCCGCTCCCCGTTACACCGTGTAGTAGAAAAGCCAGTGAACTGTTATCATTAGCGGTAGACACCGCAGCGGGTGATGCCAATGTCTTCCGAATTTCCGCCAACGCTGCCGATTGTGCAGGATTTAAAGAGAACGGCTGTGTCGGCGCGATCGCCTCGGAGCTCATCGGATTCCGCACCGTCTGTGCCTGTGTAATATGAATAAATCCGCGTCTTTCAAGGGGACGTAGGATCGAAACGCTTGCACCCACCTGTTTCGCTAAGTCTGCTGTCGTCAAAGGTGCCTCTTCTTCGAGCAGGCGTTGTAGTGCCTCCGCCCGCTTGACATCGGCAGCGTGTTGCCGGTTAGATGAAAGCGACGCGTTCTTGTCCGTGTTGCCCTTGAGTTGTGCAATTTCTGTTTCAATAGCATCGATCGGTGCGGCTAACGTTGCAACGGTAGTTACTTGTGTCGTAGCCTTCGGTTTATGCATAACGTCAAGCGTAACGATTCTTTTCTCAACGAGCGCGTTGATCTTCGTACGGACATTCTGCAGACTCAAACCGGTGCGTCTGGCGAGCTGATTCATAGACAAATCGCCTTCTGCTTCCAAAAGTGCAACGATTTTTTTCAGGACTTTTCCAGTGGGGAGCCCTGCTTCAGGGAGGAGTCGGACATGTTCTTGTTTCTTTGTTCGTACAGCAGCAGGTACAGCACAGAAAAGCGAGAGTCCCCACGAACAGACATAGTAATCCGCCATCCATTTTGTAAGGCTCAGCATCTCGGAAGAGAACATCGGTGTCTCGTCAAGACACGCAGAGACGTTCTTAATAAGATTAGGAGCGAGGTCGGTTTCGTCAATCCGTTCAACGATAACGCCTTCCTGCTTCGTCCTACGAAATGGTGCCAAGACTCGGACACCCGGTTGCAAAACCGCATCTAATCGCGGCGGTACGCTGTAGGTAAAAACCTGATTCACTGATAGCGGAAAAGCAACGTTGGCATAACGCATATTTTTAAATATTGGTTTTCGCTCCGTTTCGTCGGTTGTTCAAAACGGGTTTCCGATCAAGCTGATAGCGATAATTACTTTCCAGTTTATTTTCCAGGTCCAATTGGCTGTCGACTTTTAACAGGCAGTAAAGAGGTTTTTGATGAAATCAGAAACTTCTTTGCTGATGGAAATCGACCCCTATTCTTACTTCTATCCTTGCGCCAAGAATGCGAGTACTTTTTTTATGTCTTCCCACACATCGCGTTTGGCATTCGGATTTCTGAGGAGGTATGCAGGATGAAAGGTCGGCATAACAACCGGCAGTTTCTTATGCTGTGGGAAGTTGAGTCCAGCAACATTACAATCCTGGAACTCCCCGCGCAGCCTCGTTATACCTGTTTTTGTGCCGAGTAACATCTGCGCTGCGAAGCTACCGAGGGCAACAATTACCTTCGGTTGAATCAGTTCTATCTGACGGATTAAATAAGGGCTACAGGTTTCAACTTCTTCTGGTGCAGGGTTTCTGTTTCCCGGTGGCCGACATTTAAGAATGTTCGCGATGTAGACCTCCGAACGTTTAAGTTTCATCCCGGCCTCAATGATCTGTGTTAGCAACTGCCCTGCTCTACCCACAAAGGGTTCTCCTTGTTTATCCTCATCGGCACCTGGTGCTTCACCGATGAACATGAGATCAGCACTTGTGTCTCCAACCCCAAAGACAACGCTAT
>RKRO01000085.1 GCA_007571355.1 Candidatus Poribacteria bacterium
TTCGTCAGCGTCAGATGTTTTTAAGATACAGCCCTTATCATCTTTCAGATTAAATTTCTTTTTCTTTTCATCATCAATTACTACATTTTTTATATTATTTCCTATAGTTCTTGCGTACACTAGCATGAACTCATTGCTAGCCGAGAAACCTTTATCCATATTTCGTCCTCTTGCTTGATGAACAACTGTAACTACTGCTAACCTATTACTCCTTCCGAAAACTTGATCTGCTAGTAAGCCTAAATAAAACAACTCATGGTGATCAATCGCAATAGCGATAAACCCATCAGTAGTCAACAACTCTCTTGCAACCTCCAACCTATTTTTCATAAAAGTTAACCACGTTGAATGGTTGAAGGAATTGTTGTAAGTAAAACTATCGGCGGAACCTCCTGTATTATAGGGCGGGTCAATGTAAATGAGTTTGACCTGTCCGCGGAATTGCTCCTTAAGAGAGTGAAGCGCGATGAGATTATTGCCTTTGATAATAAGGTTCTCGCGAAGAATACCGTCCGCATCCCGCTTGAATTCGCCAATTACCCCCCCCACTTATCACTTGTTGAGTATAATTAGTATAACGTTGCCAGTTCGTTAGCACTTTCGGCGCAAGCATGCGGTTGATTTCGTCGGGTGCCAGGAGTTCATTGAAAAATATCTCTTTGCGTTTTTCCTGTTCCTTGGTTTGCCCACCCGCCAAAACACAATCCTTGTAGGGCCAAACAAGTGAAACTTCGCCGCGTTCCGGGAGAAATTTACCATCAATGTTTAAACCGATCTTGTTACGGAACTGCGTATAAGAGTCGGCAAAGAAATTTTTATCGGTGATATAGTCTACGAAGGCGTTGTTATCGAAAATCCACCGTCCCTCAATTTCCCTAAAGAATTTCGATTCAACTTCTTTGTCAGTGATAAGGAGTTTGATAAGTTCAGAGTCGAGTTTCCATGCGCGTTCTCTGACAACCGCGCGGTGAAGTGCTCCTGCGTCATCTACAAAGTCAGGGTTGGATTCAAGCAGTTTGATGAGTTTTGGGTCAAAGTTTTGTTTTGGCATAGGGTCGGGGCCTTTCTGAATGTAAAAAAGAATTTGTGGGACTTACGCAGGCTGCTCTCTTGTCGCATAACCTGTTAGGGTGTGTCAGGGAACCGTGTGGATTTTTTATTTATTTGCCCTCAGAGAGACCTTGTTATTGTCAAAATTGCGGAAGTCCTGATTTGATATTACACAAAAATGTATGATACTTCGTAAGAAAACTCGCTCACAAGCGATCTGTGAGCGAGTTAGAAGTCCACCTATTACATCTGTCCCATACCCTGCATCATCATCATCATTTGGATAACTTGCTTGAAGTCGCCGAGCGTGAGCAGCAGATTTACACCGAAACTGTTCTCTTCTGCCTTCGCAGAAAAACCGATGCTGTAGTTTTCTGGCATATTCATAAACATCCCGGCGAACATTTGCATCGCTGCAGCAGCGTTTGGATCTGCATTTGACATAATGGGTATCAGACTTTTCACTGCGGTTATCGGTGAAAGTGCGAAAAGGACGTTATTGTCAGTTCCGAGAGTCCTGATAAGTTTCTGATAACTCGGATTGTCAGCGAGCCCGTCCGCCATTCCAGATTTTCTGTCCAACGCCGCTTTAATCAGTTCTGCACTTCCGATAGCAAAAAGAAGTTGGTCTTCGTGGAAGGCGTAGTACCAATGCCATTCCTGCGGAAACATCCCAGCAGCTTCGGGCGGCACCTGTTCAAAAACGGAACCGAAATTAGGGAAGACGTAACTTTTAATCGCAACGTCGTTGTGCATCAAGGAATCACCGGTGTGCGCCCCATCATATATATTTAGTCCGGGCGAGTCCCCAATCGCATCACGTATGACCCGCATAGTGGCGGTCATCTGCTCAAGGAACATGTCTTCCATATAGGTCTGCGCTTGTTGTTTATCCTTTACCGTATAGAGGATTAAATAATCAGGGATAATGCTATCGCTGAAATTGATCGTGAAACCGGTTACATCGCCGAGAGACTCATAAAATGTCGTTACCTGATGTGTGAGTGCTTGGAGTTCCCCGCCCTGTTCCGAGGCCTCTGCTGATGAAAAAATTTTTAACCACATCAGGGTCATATCAGCCATGAACTTTGGGGCCATCTGATAAGCACCATTCACAAAAGCGAGATTTGGAAGATCCTGGAGGATTTCTAAATCTTTAGGCCTCATCTTTTTCAAGGACTGCTGAATTTCGCTCCCCTTCTTGAATTTTAAGGACGGTGAGAGTTGAACATCGGTTCCCTTCACTTCAAGCGTTGCACTGAGCGATTCTGATTGTTCAAGGAAGTCTATCACTGTACTGAACATCTTCTCAACAAACGGTGCCACTGCCATAGCAGCAGGATCACTTTCAATGCTGTCTCTCATGGATTCCGATTCCCTCTCAAGCGAAGCCGTCATGAGGGGCGCGGCAGATTCGAGATTAAAATGGAGTGCGACCTGAGCGTCTCCCTCCACAATATCGGTGAGGAATGCACTATAGTCAGGATTGGTTACGACAGATTGCTGCGTCCCTTTATAGGCATCAATAGCACTTTCGCACACCCTGGCAGACTGTGAGAAAACGAGTATGTTCTCTAAAATCGCGAAATGACCATCGCCGCCGGTCGCGCTCCAATAAGTTACGCCATTATATTCGGTCGGCGCACTCCCCTCGCTTTCGGCATCAATCACTTGCTTCATCGCTTCAGGGTCTGTCAGATGGACGGTTGCCGAGATATGCGGTGGATCTAAAGTGGTGATGAAGATTGCGAAATCTTGGTCCAAATCGAGACCGATTTCCTCTAACTCAGCGAGACTTTCAAACCCAGCACCGAAGGTATTCGCTAAGGTTCTGGCGAGTACTTCGGGGGCTTCGTCTGTCGGAATTAAGTCCGTCACCAACGTATTAATGCGATAATCCAATTCGAGCAGACTCGGACAATAGATGAGTCCGATCGTTTGTTCTGGAATCAGATGTAACACACTATCTTCCGGGATTTCTGGCGTTAGAACTGCCACTTCAGGTTTAGTTTCGGTGTGTGTTTCTTCTTCAGGGGAATGGGATTTCTCTTTTAGTTCCGCTTCAGGGGAATGTGGTTTCTCTGTCAACTCCGCTTCCGCGGTGTGCTCTGGGTCCTCCAGTTCCGCTTCCGGTGAGTGCGGTTTCTCTTTCAGTTCCGCTTCAAGGGAATGTGGTTTCTCTGTCAACTCCGCTTCCGCGGTGTGCTCTGGGTCCTCCAGTTCTTCTTCAGGGGAATGTGGTTTCTCTTTCAGTTCCGCTTCAGGGGAATCTGAACCATCTACTGTTTCTTGATCTGGTGGTGAAGATGTTTCCGCCATTGCTGGCGTTGATGTCTGCTCTTTTGCGCTACAACTGATAAACACGGAGGTTGTCATTAATAAGAGCGCAATAAGCGGTAAAGCCAAATATTTTTTCATCGTTTTCTCCTTAATCACAGTTTTTATTAAAATTAACAGCGTTAATTTTGGGTTTTTGCGATTTTTTCTTGTAGTTCGTCAATTTCTGCGTTGGAAGTTAACACACCAATTTCGACCTCGTAGTGTCTGCGTCCGCCGGGTTCAATATACTGTAAGGAGCCGCGTTCACGTTCTGTTGCGCGCCCTTCTACGCCGCAATTTGAGGGTTCTAACCCGAAAACATAGGTGCCTTCACTACACATTTTCCATTGGACGAAGTTTGGAAACTGCGTTTTGTGATAACGTACCAAGACACCGATACCCTGTCCATTGTTAAAATTGCGGTTTACAAGCGCGACACGGATATGATTATCAACATCAGGTTCCATTTCGTGGTAGAAGGCTTGTTCTTGGAAATCAACAGTTGGCGGTTCACAAAGATTATAATTATTTAAATTTGCGGCGGCGATGTCGTCGCGCGGGGTTACCTGTGAAGAGGGAGCAAGAAGTTCGCTATCTTGGGTGAGGATCGGAAAGCCGACATTAATATGGAAAAGGTACATGTGTGGTGAATCTTGGTATCCTAAATTTTCGACAATATCTTCAATGTGCAACGTACGCGATCCCAACTCTGTCCAGATTCTGCGAGTGCGCGAGAGATTTTCGCCCAAAGCGGCGGTCTCTTTAACCTTGCCCTGCGCCCATAGCATATAGCGTTGACCTTCCCACCGGCTGTCGACCCAAACGTTTTTTGCGGGGATGTGTGACACCCTTCCGTGCAGCCCTAATGCCTCATCGTCATCTTCATTTGGCACACCGACTTGCCGCATCCCACAGGTTGTCAGTAAACCGCCAGAGAAGCCGCGGAGCCAACCGAGTCCATCAGGTTCATAATACGCCGGGTTGACATCGCCCGTACTTGAACGCCAACAGAGTGGAATCCCCTGATATTCGGCATAAGAGATATCTAACCCACGGCTCGGTAGCACGGTGAAATTTAAGCCGCTACCGGTTCGGAAATCAATTGCGTCAACACCTTTTTCATTGCCATCTGTGAGTTGATACATCTTTGCCTGTGCAATTTGCGATATATCTCCGACGTGGCGAAGCAGTTGTATCCTGTCATACGTTGCTCCATATAGGTTTATCAAATTAAAGTTCTCCTTTGAGGTGCAGCTTGAGCGTTCAATTTAAAAGTCCTTGTTTTCGAGTCCATTTACAACATGCTTGATACGAAAAAGAATTATAGCATAGCACCTAAAAAAAAGCAAACTTTTCATTTTCGGGTTGTTAGTGATGATCACACCACGGATATACAAATTCGTTTTCCAATTGTGCTGACTCTCGGTTCTATGGTATTATTAATCTCATCAAGGAGGTATCCCTAATGAAAAAAGAACTGATCGTTTCGCGTAACCCGAAAGTGATGAATGGCGCCTTAGTTTTCACAGGTACTCGCGTACCCGTTGAGATTTTGATTCAACATCTAACAGCAGGCGACTCGCTCAACAAGTTCCTTAATGATTTTCCGACAGTATCTCAAGAGCAGGCTGTCGCGTACCTTGAGATGACATTAGAGGTTGCTGATGCGCGTGTGGCTTGACGAAAATCTACCGCATCAGCTGCGAGAATTATTTGGAAACAACATAGAAGTCGTTACGATAAGATATCGCGGTTGGCAAGGAAGAGAAAATGGTGAACTGTTGAGAATTGCAGCGAATGAATTTGATGCCTTTATTACAATGGATCAAGGTATTCCCCATCAACAAAACCTGAGTGAAATTAAGATTGGGATTATAGTGTTGGAAGCTGAGCGTAACCGTTTTGAAGACCTTGCTCCGTTGATTTCTAAAGTCAACGCTGTGCTGAATACACTCAAAAATGGGCAAATTGTGTATGTAAGACTCTAACAAATCGTTTAGCTCTACGGAATCAAAGAGAAACTGAATCCGAATAACAGGCGATGAAGCCAAGGATATAAAATATAAAATCAATATTTAGCAAGATAATTACT
>RKRO01000197.1 GCA_007571355.1 Candidatus Poribacteria bacterium
TTCTTGAGGAGTATTATATGAGCCAATCAACATTATTTGTTTTACTAGAATCTCAAAACGAAAGAAAAACAGAGAACCTTGTTCGTAAACACTTTGAGAAATATGATCCTGAAATCAAGATCGAAGAACAAATGTCAGACTCGCCACGCATCCAGAAGTTATTGAGATCAGCATCAAAAAGTGGGACAGGGATAGGCAAACCTGATTTTATTATTCAGTTTAACGATAAACCTGATTTTATTGCTGTCATTGAATGTAAACCCGATATACAACGACATGAAAGTTCAACTCGCGATCAATATGCAGATTACGCTGTGGACGGTGCTTTGCTTTATGCCTCTTACTTGAGTGTCGATTTTGATGTTCTTGCAATTGGCGCAAGTGGAATGACAAAGGAAAGTTTGAAGGTATCACATTTTCTGCAATTAAAGGGAGATAAAAACGCTGAACTAAAATTTTCAAATGATCTTCTTCCGCCACAGGACTATATTAATGGATATATCAATGACAACAGAAAGTATAAAAACGACTATGAGTCTTTACTTGCATTCGCTAAATCTTTGAATAAGCAACTACATGCGAATCGGGTGTCAGAAAGTAATAGATCGCTTCTAATTAGTGCTATACTAATAGCACTTGAGAGAGAGAGTTTTAAACAATCATACAAAGCCGAAAAAGATTCAGCACAACTGTCTCTACAGATAATAAATACGGTTAAGGCACAACTTCAAGATTCTGGTATCCATCAAGATCGTCTTGATGTTCTTGTTGATAAGTTCAATTTTCTCATCCATGAAACTATGTTAAAACGAAAAGAGGGGGAATTGAGCAGAATCATTGAGGCAGTAGATACAGAAGTAAATTCATTTCGCCAAAATCACGAATATAGGGACGTTTTAAGTGATCTCTACATTGAGTTTCTTCAATATGCAAATTCGGACAAAGGACTTGGTATTGTTCTTACGCCCCCTCATATTACAAGCTTTTTCGCAAAGCTGGCACAAGTCAACAGAAACTCCATTGTTTATGACAATTGTGTTGGGACGGGTGGAT
This sequence comes from Candidatus Poribacteria bacterium, assembly GCA_007571355.1. Lineage (GTDB taxonomy): Bacteria > Poribacteria > WGA-4E > WGA-4E > WGA-3G > WGA-3G. The sequence goes on from RKRO01000197.1 coordinate 1,054, forward strand.
TTCTAATTGCAGCTATGAAGGAAATGATTGAGGATGCTGCAGGTGATAGTGAAATTGAAAATCGGATTAAACAATCTCATATTTACGGTGTTGAAGTTCAGTCAAACATATATCCTCTTGTTGTCTCAAATATGTATATCAACCAAGACGGTAAATCAAATGTCCTTCTTGGTGATTGCTTTTCGCCTGAAATAATTGAGGAAGTCAAGACAAAGAACCCTAATATCGGGCTTCTCAATCCACCGTACCAATCAAAGTCGACTGATCCAGAAGAACTTAAGTTTGTAAAAAACAATTTAGACTGTTTACAGGTAGGTGGTGTTTGTGTTGCTATTGTTCCAATGCAATCTGCATTGTCTATTCGAGGTAAAATCGGAGAACTTAAACAAAGTATTTTGAAGGATCATACATTAGAGGCTGTTCTATCTATGCCCGACGAATTATTTTTTAATTCCAAGGTCAGCACTGTTACTTGTATTATGGTTTTCACGGCACACAAGCCACAACCACCTGCAAAGCAGGTTTTTCTTGGATACTACAAGAACGATAGATTTAAAAAGAACAAAGTAAAAGGTCGGTTTGACAGCGATAATAAATGGGAGGAAGTTGAAAAAGAGTGGATTAGTTGTTATGTCAACCGCACTGAGAAACAGGGCTTAAGTGTTAATGTTGAACTTGACTATACTTGTGAGTGGGCGGCTGAAAAATATATGGAAACAGATTATTCTGTCCTAGCTGATAAACAGTTTAAGCATACTTTGTTGAATTATTCAACATATTTGTTTGGTAATCAACTCAAGTCTTTTGTTTCACAGAAACCAAGTAAAGAGATTACTAGTTCAATTCCTCTTAACACTGAAGAGTGGGAATTATTTAAAATTCCCGACCTATTCACAATATGCGGAACAAAGACAACACCTATTGAGGACTTAGAATACTCTGGTTCCGGCGAATACCCTTATGTAACCACACAGTCCACAAATAATGGAGTAAAAGGGTTCTTTGGTATAAAAACGGAGGATGCTGGCGTGCTTACTATGGATAGTGCTGTTTGTGGTTATTGTAGTTACCAAGCTCTGTCATTTAGTGCCTCTGACCATGTAGAAAAACTAATTCCTCAGTTTGAAATGGATATTTATGTTGCAATGTTTTTTGTGACAATATTCAATATGGAGCAATACAGATATAATTATGGTAGAAAATGTAGTCAAACAAAACTCAAAGAAGCAGAAATACGCCTACCTGTTGGTTCTACCGGTGAACCGGATTATAATTTTATGAGAGAATATATTTCACATTTGGCGTATTCCTCAAATCTTGAACCTGATAAGGACAATTAAACGGTGATAAAAGTTTGCCTGTCAGCCATATACTGACAGGCAAAACTGAAGCCAAGAATTATTAAGAGTTCCTACTTCCTTGTCCAACGGGCCTTATTGAACCGTAATCAATATCGGTTCAACACCTTGTGTCTCTTCGACGTGCTGCTTGAGGGCTGTCGCCTCCGAGCGTTGCGCAAACTCCCCGATCGTTACGCGATGCCTCGTTCTTCCTTCAATAACAGCCGTGTAGATATGCACTTTTTCATCAGGATACATCCATGTCAAATTCTCAGCCATCATTTCAGCGTTGCGGGGTTCGACAAAAGAACCGACCATCAACGTCAATCTTGCCGACGATGTAACCGACGCGGTTGGCGTAGCAGGTGCTGCTACAAATTGAGATGCTGTCCCAAGTGTTAGCTGCGCCTCCTGTGTACTCTGGTTGCCAGCGATGTCCTGAACGTGCAATTTGGCGGTATAAGTACCAACAGGCTGCGACTGAAGTTTTGTTAAAGCGATCTCCGCTGGGGGTGCCCCCTCTCCCTCTACCTGTTCGACAAGTGTGTTCTCAGTATCGAAAATCTCAAGTTTCCAGTGGATAAGTGGATTGGTATCCTGCGCTTTGACACCGACAGTTGTCGGCGTTTTACCGAAGAGTTCTAACGTCGTCGGCATTAAGTCTACTGTGATTTTCTGGCTATCCTTTAAATGGGGGTTGCCTTGCGCGTCAAGAACATGGAGTTGCACCTCGTAGTTACCGTCGGGAACAAGGCTACCAGCGTTCGTCAGTCCGTTCCAGATGATACCTTCTGTAGGGATACCGGCCCCGGATTTTTCCCAAACACTTTCGGTATATTCATCGCGGATATTCAACTGCCACTTTAGGGTGTCGCCTGCTACGGTTTGCCCTCCCCCGGTTTCTGTGAGTTGCAAGCGGAGAGTCGTTTCGTCAGCAACCCCGTCGTTATTCGGTGAGATCACTTGGTCTGAAAGCTGCAACGCCAATGCGGTTGTTTCAGGGGTGACATGAGGCGTGAGGGTTGCAGGCATTAAAATCGGTGCGGGTTCTTCTTGCACTTCTTCGGCTTTCGGTGCTTTGGGAGGTGCGTTTGCGAATACGGGTTGCGTGTCCGCGCGTCCCCAACGTAAGGTCGCTGATATCCAGTGGATGCCGTCCTCAAGTTCGCTACCGCTGACGTAAGCATAATCGAGTTGTCCTGTGGAGTTTCGGAAGCTGACCCCTCGTGCTAATTCGCCGTCCAAGAATTGTTCGGAATTTGTTAGGGTGGTATAACCGAGGCGTAGTCCGAGGTGTCCATTGATGAGCCAGTGTTCTGCGCCGATATGGAGTCGAAGACGATCTGTCCAATCTATGCTGTTCTCGCCGCGGACAGCAAAATCGGCGGAAAAGAGGGTGTTGCTTCGGAATTCATAAGTTGTCCCGAAACGCGCTGCCAAGGGTGCACTCTCAAGTAGGACCCCGTTTTCCCGGATACCGTTGCTGAGTTCAGAAAAGTTAACACCGACCTTCACAGTATCCCCCCATCTTTGCAATGGGTAGGCAAACTGCATCCCCAAATCTACGCTCCATAAGAAGTTCGTTCTGATGGGGGTATTGTTTTGATAATAACGTAAATTTGCCCCTGCTGACGCGTTTTGCCCGAACGCAAGTCCATATCCCAAAAGCACGATCTGTGTAGATTCAGTTGTATTGTTCCCCCAACCGTCGAGCCATGTTGCGAAAGATACGTTGCCTAAATCTCTGTCTGTTATACCGAAGGATTTCGGGTTTGCGGCGACAGAGAAGGCTTGTTCGCTGCTCGATGTACTACCGGGAAACGGCATCCCTCCCATGCTGACCTCTACGCCATCCATAAAGCCTAATGAAGATGGATTCCAGAGAAAACCGTTACTCGCTGAGGGACCTGCTGTGAATGCACTCCCCATACCGACTGCGCGCGCACTTGCACCAACAAAAATATCACGATGAGCTATACTGGAAGCATCTACCGGAACGGATACAGCTGCCAACATAATCATAATTAAACCGATCGTTTGTGTGATTCGCAGCAATGCTCGTTGCCTGTTAACCCTAAGAAAATTGAATTGCATCGGATATACCCCGCTACTGTTCTCAAGTTGAATAATAGTCCATTTCCACTATCAAGTTAAACGTTTTCAGTGCTTATGATATATTTATCTACAAGGTTAACGATGAATGTGTGGAAATGGATACAGACAAGGCATCTGAATTTTTATGGGTAAGGCAATTGGATAGGGGTGGGCAAGTAGAACTTCACAGGATTACGGGCATACGCTATTCTTCTGGCTCGGTGGCGTATCTGAGAACCCCCTCTGCGTCCGTGAATCGTAGATACAGACTCCAATACCAACCGTTCTGACCAGTTTTGCATAACACTATGTTCCATCCGGCTTGCAGCTGGCAGGGAACCGCAGCGCTATCTGGGCCTACACTGCGAAAACCGTCTTTCCGGTGAATCTCGGTGCCGTTCAACCAGACCGCAACTGCCTCATCACTCCCTAAGAGCAAAACGGTATCCGTCACTTTTGGTGCGTAGACGTAACTGAGCGCATAGCCGACGACGTTCGTATCGAGACCGATGTTTTTGCGCAAATCTAACATACCATCTGTTTCAGCAGTCGCTTCACGCCAATGGATAAACTTTCCTTCAACCCCTTCATAGGTAACGTTCAGATCAAGATCTGTTTCAGGTGGGTAAGGTGTATCAACTGTCCTGAGATTTTTTCTCGGAAAGGGGCCCAAGACTTTATACCTTTGTACAAACGGCGAAGCATGTAGCAGTTGGAAGGAATCAATGCCGATCTTATAACCTATTGCCTCTGATGCTTTTCCAACACTTTTCAGTGTGATACGGTTCTCGCCGCCGTTAAGTTGTGCTGTCCCTAAATTTACGAGTGTCCCGGCTATCGCCTCCGTGGAATAGCAGTCATAAGGACTCCCGACTACGGTGCCGTTGGCAGAGAGTTCAACGCGCCCGTATTCTTGCCCGTGTGTTAAAATAGCCCGGATTTCATAGATGTTTCTGTAAGGTACATCTATCGGTATCGTTAAGGTGGCTTGCTCACCAGCGTTCTGTGGTGCGAATACGACTTGGCTTCCCCCCATATCAAAGCCTGCTGTGAGATAGGTCTCCACTTGAGCCGTTGCATCCACTACTTTAATCGTTGGAAAACGTGTAACTACGGATTGCGTCTCCTTTGGGGGTAAGGGCCACGCTTTCTCATACCAGAATTGTGGGAGATAATAGATATCGCGTGCCTCGTTTGTCAAGACGAGGTCGTAGCCATCAAAGCAGACGGCTTCTCCATCAAAATTATGTCGTAAGGCCCAGGGGGTACCTTGAATCATTTTCGCTAAGTTCTTCGATGCGTCGTGATATACCCAGAGGGCATCGTAGGTGCAAACAACAAGGCGTGTCCCATCTTTGGCCACGCCGGCACCCGTTATGAACTTGGCACCAGCGAACTCGCCAACCTTTTCCAAAACCTGTTTTGTATCGGTTTGCAGGGTTGGGAACCGGTAAAGCACTGCGCGGTCTCTTTCTTTGGAGACGATATAAGGCATATCATGCGCAATAAAAAGTCCTTCTGCATCCACATTTTCGTTCGGGTACCGATACGGATAACTCGCGAGGACGGTTGCCTCTGTTTCGGTGAAAGGATTCGGTTCTGCGACGACAACGACTTTCAGATCCATCCGCAGTCTACTGTTATTACCGATTTCACCGATCCAGAGCTGATTTTTATCGTCAATACCGAGTGCTTCCCAGTCGAAGTTTCGGCAACCTTTTACTGCTATTTCTCGGATGAGTTCGCCGGTGCGTTTTGTGGCGTAAAGTGTGGCGGGGTTGCCAGAGTCGTTGAGCGTCCAATAGACACCTTCAAACTGCCGGCTTGCGACGATGCCAGAACTCTCTCGGATGTCGGGATGTGTATATTTCCCTACAGGCTGCCACGGGGGTGTGTCGATAACGTCTGGCGGGACTGCCGTAGCGGTGTAAATTCCGATACTGATTGCGAAAACAAGTAGACGTGAGAGTTGTTTCATCAAAATATCCTCCATAGTGTAATTTTACCGTTTTTTTTAGGTATGTGTCAATACGTTTTGATTAATAGTCGTCAGATAGGAAAACTGCTTGACAAACGAAGGCTACCGGGTTATAGTAAAGCCCATAAGGACTGAAGCACATCACGTCGAAGCGATGCTCCTCTGATTCCCCCGTGATAGGGGGAGGAGGGGGTTGTCTTCGGACACGTGTGTATTTATTTTCGGATGTTACGATAAAATGGTGATCAACGTTTATCAAGGAAGCATATCCTCTATGTCAAATCCAATCACGCAAGCGCGAGCGTTAGAAGCCGAAGACAGGCTTGCCGAAGCCGTTCAAGCCTACGATGACATCCTCAACACAACTGACGCAGCATCAACCCAGGCACTTGCCTATTTTCGACTCGGTGCTATCTATCGCGGATGGCGGGAACTCTTTACTGCACAACGGTTTTTTGCACAGGCACATCAACTCGATCCAAGCAATACAGACATCCGAGATGCGGTCGCCGAACTCAATCTCTATTTTTCAGAGAATCGGGAGTCGGTTGCTGATGAAATGTCGCGCAAAAACAGCGACCAGATCGTATCCCTTTTCCGCATCGCTACGGGGATAAAACTCCTGACGATGGATAAACCTGTACAAGCCTATCCATTGCTGAGAAGTCGGACCAAGATTTTTCCGAATGCTGCTATGGCAAAGCATCTGCTTACTGATATTCAGATCACAGAAGACGAGAGAAATTCAGCGATTAATTTCCTATTGGAAAGGGATTGGCTTGCCAACACCGGCGCGTCGCTCTACACAATAACGGAAAAAGGGCTGTATAACTTTTATATTGAACTGGCGCAGTTGCACGCCGCCAACGCTGCTTGGACAAAAGCGGTGATGTGTTATGAGCAGGCATCGTGGCTGGACCCAGCGCAAAAGGTTCCGCGCTACTGGCTTGTTATCTGTCATACCGAAACGGCGGCTTGGGACACTGCCATTGAGATTGCTGCAGACCTTCCTACTGAAGTGTCTGAGGGGGTAGATGCCGTTGCCTATCATACCGCTGTTGCACAAAGTTATCACCGTATTTATGAAACCACTGAAGACGATGATGCCAAACAGCGCGTGATTGCAGCGTGTGAAACGGTATTACGTTTGGACAAAAAAGCGAAGGCGATTTCAAAGCTGCTTGCCTTGTATCAACCGAAAAAGGCGTGGTGGCGTAAGTAATTGGAATAGAGAAATGCCGTTGACAAAAATGGACAGGTCTGATAAAGTATAGGCATATTTTATGCCTTTGTAGGAGCGGTTTGGAACCGCGATCCCTTCAAACTATGTCCTAACATTTCTGGAGGAAAAAGATGGCAGCACGTTTAGCAATAGAGGGTGGCACGCCTGTTATCGCCGAACCTATCCCCGGCGGAATGCATGGACCCAGTATGATAGACGAGCGTGAGATTGATGCCGTAACCGAAGTCTTACGCAGTGGTAAACTCTTTCGGTTCGTTGAGAATTCAAATGTAGGCAATTTTGAGAGCGAAGCAGCGGCGCACCTCGGTGTTAAACACACCTTGATGGTGAACTCAGGCACCTCGGCAATTATCTGTGCGCTCACTGGGCTCGGTATCGGACCGGGCGATGAGGTAATTTTACCAGGGTACACCTTTATTGCCACTGCTGCTGCTATCGTCGGCGTGGGCGCGATTCCGGTCATCGCGGAAATCGACGACTCGCTCGGTTTAGACCCCGCCGATGTTGAACGAAAAATTACACCGCATACGAGAGCCATCTTACCGGTACACATGCAAGGCGTGCCGTGTCGTCTTGAAGCGATTATTGAACTTGCGCAGAAGCACAATCTCAAGGTCGTTGAAGATTGTTGCCAGTGCGTTGGGGGTCAGTACAAGGGTAAGTACGCGGGGACCTGGGGCGATGCAGGAGCGTGGAGTCTCAACTACTACAAGGTCATCTCTTGTGGGGAGGGGGGGCTCGTCTTTACCAACGACTATGATGTCTATGAACGTGCAGCGTTTGCCGCGGAACCCGGTCTACCGATGTGGATGAGCGATTCTCAATGGCAGAATAAACCGTTTTCACGGCAGTGCTACCGGACAAGCGAAATTTTGGGTGCGATTGCCCGCGTGCAGCTCTCAAAATTAGAGGACATTTTAGAACACACGCGCCGGCTGAAAAAAACGTTCACTGCGGAACTCGCCGACACGCCGAAGGGGTATATTCGCCAACATGTGGATGATCCGGCTGGTGAGTGTGGGATTAGTGCCGCCATTATTGTGCATGATGTGGAGCTCGCTAAGAAATACGCAGAGGCACTCAGGGCGGAAGGGCTCAACGCTGGTACCGCCTACAATGAAGGGTTCCCTGATCGGCATATCTATACGTATTGGGATTCGATTCTCTTTAAACACTCGCCAGACGCGTCAGGCTATCCCTGGCAGGATCCGCGCTACAAAGGAGATGTTGAATATTCACGGGATATGTGCCCGCAGACGTTATCTATCTTAGGGCGAGCCCTGCGACTCGGCTTCAACGTGAATATGCAGGAAGAGCATGCACGATTGATGGCAGCGGCAATTAACAAAGTAGACGATGCGCTCGGCTAATAGAGATCCTATTCTGATGACATTGGGATGACATAAGTCCGCCGACCGACTTCGGTGAATCCCAATTTCTGTGCGACTCTGCGTGAGGCGATGTTGGCTTCACCGCAACTCCAGACAGGCACTTTACCCATCGCCTGAATTTCTCTGGCGACAAGCGATGCAGCGGCGGTCGCGAACCCGTTTTCACGCCATGTCTCTACGGTAGAAACCCCGATATCAGCGTGCAGGTTTGTTTCTGCATAGATATGTGCGATAGCGACGATATTGCCATCCACAACGGCACCAGCAACGATACCTTCCGTTATCATCGCTTTGTGTGTTTTGTAACCGTTACCTTGAACTTCCGAGGGGGCTTCTGTCAGGCACTCGACATCTTCTAAGGTCAGAAGGCGAACCTTTTCGTTTGGATAGGCGTGAACAGGCTCTAAAAGGGCATGGTAGACATCGCCGTAATACCGGACAGATTTACCAATTTCTGCTTCAATAAGTGCCCCAAGGGGTTTGGCGCATGCAGTGTCTACGTTGATACAACTCCAACCGTCAGTGGCTTTTAGGAATTGCCACAATGCGTCGGCATCGATGCCAAAACCGCACGGCTCGTCTGGACAATAGGCATCGAAGACGAGAGCAGCGGTGACATCCGGCAGCGTGCCAGCGACATAGGCGTTGCACGTTCCGTGCTTTAGACGGGCGGCAGAGATAACAGTCATCGGGGTATCACCAATGACATCAGCCAGTGTGAGACATTCTTGAAGAGTGAGTTTCGTCATTACCGCAAGGAAAATTAAAAAAGTGAAGATTACGATTTTAGGTTCAGGCACCTCAACAGGCGTTCCTGAGTACAAATGTGAATGTGAGACCTGCGAAGATGCACGGGATGTGAACTCAAAAAACTATCGGACCCGTTCATCAATCCACATTGAGAAAGATGAGAAAAGCCTCCAATTCGACTTGGGTCCCAATTTTATGGATCAGATTGTCCGGAATCGGATTGATCGGATAGATGCTGTTATCTTCACGCATTCTCACGCCGATCATGTAAGTGGCACAAACGACATCGTGATGCCGTGCCGTAAACAACAGATGGATATGCCGATCTACGGGCCCGAGCAGACGATGAACATCTTGCAGCGCAACTTCGACTATATGTTCACAAAGGAGACCTTCCAAGGCGGTGGTGTCGGTCATCTGCTGCCGAATGTTGTTGATCCAGACGAGAGGTTTGCGTTGCTCGGTTTTGATATTATCCCGATTCCGGTGGAACACGGGAACGTCGACACTTTCGGGTATCGCATAGACAACTTCGGGTACCTTCCGGACGTGAAACGACTGCCGAAGGCATCGCAGGACTTGCTAAACGGGATAGAGGTGCTGGTAATTGATGCACTGAGTTTCAATCCGAGGCACCCGACACATCTTTCGGTGGGCGAAGCGTTAGAAATTAGCGAGGCCCTGAAACCGAGAGAGACCTATTTCACACACATCATGCACCGACTGGACCACCGCTATTTCCCGGATCAGTGTAAAGAGATGGACATTGAACTCCCTGACAACGCCTACCTCGCTTATGACGGGCAGGTTATTCAGTTTTAAGAGTTGTCGGTTTTCGGTTTTCAAGTAAAGAAAACTTTGGTTATCGTAAAACCCATAATTATTTGCACGCGCGGTAAGGGCTGGGTAACCCCAGCCCCTAAAGGGTGTAATGCCTGCAACTATTCCGTCTATCGTCCCCAGCCACCTTGCGGGGGTCTGCGTTGTTGCAGAATAACGCGATCGCCTTCGGTTACGCCGCTTGTGATAACCACTTTCGTCTCGTTTTGCATGCCGGTTTCAACAAGTGTTCTCTTGCCTGTAGGGCTCCCATCATCCAGCATGACGTGTTTTCCACTTGAGACAGTCACTTGCGCGCGTACCCCGTCGGCTTCCTTTTTGCCTTTCACGAGGAGCGATACCGTTGCGGGGCCTGGTGTGATCCCGCGCTGATTGCTATCTAAGCTGAAGGTAACACTGCCGTTTCCGACACTTTCAACCGTACCACTGAAAGTTTTCTCGCTGATGGTCTGCATGGTAATCGGTTGATTCGCTTTAAAGGGAGAAGTATTACCCACCTGTGCGTTGACGGTCACACTTTTTTCGCTGATGATAGCGTCGATGGGTGCCATCAGAACATTCTTCTCTTCGTAGGTGATAATGTCAACATCTGTACTCATGCCGGGTTTGAGTTCCTCCGGGGATCCGAGGACTTCTATCATGACTTCAAAGGAGATGATATTGTCCTGTTGCTGCCCGCTCGGCGAGATTTCATAGACTCTGCCTTCATATATTTTGTTTTGATAGGCATCGACTTTGATTTCCGCCTTCTGTTCTTCATTCAGCCGCTCCATATCCACTTCATTGATGAACGTTTTAACGACCATCTTGGACGGGTCAACGATGGTCATAAGGGGTGGACTTTGTGAGAATGCTGAACGTCCGGAAGTCACAATTTCCCCCTCTTCAAGCTCGAGCAGCGTGACGATACCTGCCATAGGTGCCTTGATCGTCGTCCACTCAAGGCGTTCTGCTTGGTTCTTCAGGGTACTCTCACGGCGAAGTCGGTTGGCATCAGCACTGACTCTGGATTGTTCCGTCAACAATTTTTCATTTTCGAGGGTCAGCAACAGTTCATCCAACCTGGTTTTGGAATTTTCGACGCGGAGTCTGGCTTCTTCTTCTGAATTCTTCCGCATCTTTTTGAGGTCTTCAAGGTTCTGCTTCTGGTTTTCCAATGTTAATTCGCGTGAGGCGATGGAGGTTTCCCGGACTTTAATCGTTCTTTCTTGTGAAGCGATGGTCTGTTTCTGGGATTCTACGCGTTTTTGGGCATTTTGATATTGGACTTCAGCGTTGACGTGCTGCGCTTGTGCGTCTTCCAACGCTTTTTTCGAGACCAATTCCTTTTCATAAAGTTCGGTGTTTCGATCAAGTTCAGATTTCGCGTTATCCAACGAAATCTTGGCAGAACCGAGCGATGTCTCCTGTTCAGAGAGTGTAATTTTTGCTTGTTCGAGCGCGATTCGGGCTTGCTCCAAGGCGATGTTGTCTTGATCGAGTGAGTTTTTTGCAGTCTGAATGTCTGTTTCGGATTGGTTGATTTGTGTTATGGTCGTGGCTTGCGTGGTCTCATAATTCGCCTGAGAGATTTTGAAGTCGGATTCAGCCTGAACTAATTGGCTTTGAAGCCGCTCTTTTTTGAGCTCAATATTGAGTTCAGCCTGTTTGACTTGTGCTTTCGCGGCGCGGACATCCGCTTCCGCCTGCTTCTTCTCTTCGACATAGAGTTCGGGATCAAGTTCTATGAGTACTTGACCTTCTTCAACAAATTCACCATTTTTGACGTGGAGTTTAACAATTTCACCCTCAACATTAGATTTAACTTCCACGTCGATAAGCGGTTCCAGGTTCCCTGTGGCACTAATCCGCATTTGGAAATCGCCGCGTTCAACAACCTCAACTTTTTTTGTCAAAGACGGGTCTGGACCGTTTCCGCCGCGTCCGAGCACAACCCAGCCGATTGCACCGATAAGGACGATAATAACGGCAACAGCAATAATAAGATTTTTCAAGGCTAATCTCTCCTGTGTAGTGGTTATCAGTTGTCGACCAACGGTTTTCATGCAGTAAGCGAAAACCGCTTTAACGGAAAACCGAAAACCGAAAACTATATTTGCGAATGGACTAATCGGACCGGAGTGCTTCAACGGGTGTGAGTTTTGCAGCCTTATTCGCCGGATACAATCCGAAGAAGACACCGATAGCTACCGAAACGAGTAGGGCGATCACCATGGTACCAATGGAGATAACCGATGGCCAATTGCTCCCTTCCCAGACGAATTTAGAGATGAGTGCGGCGGTGCCGCGCCCCATAAAGACCCCTAAGATCGCGCCGAGTATACCGCCCCCAAGTGTCAGCACGGCTGCCTCAATCAAGAACTGGGTTAAAATATCGTTCCGTGTTGCCCCGAGTGCTTTCCGCAAGCCGATCTCACGGGTCCGGTCGGTAACAGAGACGAGCATGATGTTCATTACACCGATGCCGGCAACCATGAGGGCAATACCAGCAATACCGCCCATCAAAGCTTTCATCACCAAGCCGACCTTATTCGCGGTTGCTAACTCCTCTGTAGCTGTCCAATAGTTGTATTCTTCACCTGTGTTGTTGTGTTGTCTTCCTAATACAGTTTTGGCATCCGCGATTGCTAATGAGATGGTATCTACATCGGCTGCTTCGATGCGGATACGTTCAACATCTTGGCGCCCTTTGAACCGCTGTTGGAGTGTTGTTATCGGAATGATGAACCGGTCATCCCATCCGGAGGTATCCATTGCATCGCCTTTCTCTTCCATCACACCGATAACTTTGAGGCGTACCTCATAGAGTCCACTTCTGCCGTACCGGTACGACTGACGAGAGGCTTTAATCTCTTTACCGACAGGGTCTTCATCGATGAAAACCTCTTCGGCAACTTTCGAGCCGATGACAGCAACGCTACTCGCAGCTTCTACCTCTTCAGTGCTAAAGAATCTACCACTTGCAGGATACCAGTTATGCGATCGGTCATACCCAGCCGTTGACGCGACGATACGCGATTCTTTGGAGCGTCCCTTGTAATTGACGCTCCAGCCCGGCATATCGTCTTCAGCGACAACATCAACGACACCGCGTGCATGCTTCAGGATTTCAAAGGCATCTTCGGTTTCAAGGTCTTCGGCGCGATTTCTTTGCCAGCGGCCTCTGCCGCGTACAGCTTCGCCAGCTGCACGGCTCAACGTCCCAGACTGTTTGTCCCAATCATCTTTATAGACTTCAATAATTTTTGTGCCGCCGGTTCGCTCAATCTCGCGTAGAACCATGGCACTGGATCCGTCTCCGACAGATACCATACTCACAACAGAGCCGACCCCGACGATAATCCCTAAGATTGTCAAAGCGGAGCGGAGCGGGTTACGTCGCAAGCTGGAAATGCCTAAAATAATACATTCAAGTATATTCATTTGTGCCTCCTAATCGGTACGTAAGGCTTCGATCGGTGAGAGTGCCGAAGCTTTTATTGCCGGGTACAAGCCAAAGAAGATGCCGATGATGGCTGAAAATGACACAGAAATCAGGATCCACTGTGTTGAAATGACTGAGGGCCATTCAGGAACAATTTGGACGATTTTGACAGCGAGCACTGCCATCCCTTCGCCAGCAAGCACACCTAAGCCGATGCCGATGGCGCCGCCAACGGCACACATCGCGACAGCTTCTATTAAGAACTGGATAAGAATGTCCAAACGTTTTGCACCGAGTGCTTTTCGGAGTCCGATCTCGCGTGTCCGCTCGGTTACGGCAACCAGCATCATGTTCATAATGCCGATGCCACCAACAAGCAGCGAGAACCCGGCGATGCTGCCGAGTGCGATTTTGATCACATTACCGATTCTTTCCAATTGCGCCATACCCTCGCGCATGTCTCTAATCATAAAGAAATCGTCTTCGCCCTTATGCCGCTTCCGCATAACGGCTTTCACTTCCTCAATTGCTTGTGGCACTTCTTCTACGGTATTTGCGTGAACCGAAAGCATTACAACGTGGTCATTGCCAGTGAACCGTTTCTGTGTTGTTGTCAGCGGAAGGAAAACCATGTCATCCAAGTTCCATCCGAATCGTAGGCTTCGCCCGCGGGGTGCCATCGTCCCGACGACCAGAAACCGCTCGGTAATGCGCGTATCGTCTCTTCTACCCCACCGATCCCGGCGATCACCGCCTCTACCGATTTTAATCTCTTTTCCCAACGGTGAGGCGTTCCCGAATAAGGTCATAGCTACCTCTGTACCTAACACACAGACTTTTGTTTCGTTTACAATGTCTTCTTCGGTAATGAACCTTCCTTGTTCAATGTCCCAATCCATTGCCTCCGCGAACGAGTAGTTTACACCGTTATAGCCCGTTCGTGCTTCAGATCCATCGGCGGCCTGTACAAGTACGCCTCTCCATTCCGGAATGCGCGGCACCACAACTTTCACAGATGGACATTCCGCTTCAATTGCCAACACATCTTCAAATTCAAAGTGTTCGTTACTACGATTCGCGACCCACCGGTTGCCTACCCGTTTATGACCGCTTCTATACATGGTGAACTGGTTCACACCGCCCAATTTTTGGGCATCTTGTAGCACAATCGCTTTCGCACCGTCACCGATAGCAATCATCGCTAAAACTGCGGCGACACCGATGATAATACCGAGCATCGTCAGCAGCGAACGAAGTTTGTTGCTACGAATCGCAGCAATGCCAACAGATAACCCTTCAAATATACGCATTTCACGCCTCCGAATTAAAAGTATATTTGTATGCTCGATATTTTAGACAGCAGAAACGTAAATAAGTTCGCGTTTTTTTGATAGAAACGGATTCCGCGCCTCAATTTTTGTAGAACGCACCCTTGTTTTAGACGTAATCGCGTGAAAAGGGTTTAGTGTTTTCGGCCCCTAACGATGTCTTATTCTGTACGCAATGCCTCAATGGGTGAGAGGGACGATGCCTTTACAGCAGGATATAACCCGAACAGGATACCGATCACTGCCGAGAACGATACGGAAATGAGTACCCATTGTGTGGAGATAACGGCTGGCCATTCGGGGACAATTTTGGCGATCTTGACAGCGAGCACTGCCATCCCTTCGCCCCCTAAGAGCCCGAGCCCGATGCCGATTGCGCCCCCGACACTACAGATAATAATGGCTTCCATGAGGAACTGCGCCATAATGTCAAACCGCTTTGCACCGAGTGCTTTTCGGAGTCCGATCTCGCGTGTCCGCTCACTCACAGCGACGAGCATCATATTCATAATGCCGATGCCCCCGACGAGCAGCGAAAATCCCGCGATACTCCCCAAGGCGATTTTGATCATTTTGCTGATTTTCTCTAATTGCGCCATGCCTGAACGCATCTCAAAGATTCCGACGAAGCTGTCATCGCCTTTATGACGTTTTCGGATAACGGTTTTTACCTCCTTAATCGCCTTCGGTACATCTTCAACGGTATGGGCGTAGACGACGATATCCTGAATCTGATCGTTGCCGGTGAACCGTTCTTGAACTGTAGAGATGGGTATGAAGACGAGGTTATCATAACTCCAACCGAACCGGAGGCTTCGCCCGCGCGGTGTCAGGGCGCCGACGACAGTGAACCGCTCTGTCGAACGTTTGCTATCTCTACGCCCCCATCGATCATAACGACCACTCCCTTTCGCGATTTTGATCTCCTGCCCCAAGGGGGATTTGTTCCCGAACAGTTCGGCTGCGACTTCTTGACCGAGCACACAAATTTTTGTTGCATTTTGAACATCTTCGTCTGTAATGAAACGTCCTTCCTGGACATCCCAATCCATTGCGACTGGATAGTTGGCATCTACGCCGTTGTAGCCGGCGCGGGCTTCGGAACCGTCAGCAGCTTGGATTAACGCCCCTCTCCATTCGGGGATTCGAGGCGTGACAGCACGGACAGACGGACATTCGGCTTCAATCGCGAGAACATCTTCATATTCCAAATATTCGTTGCTACGGATACGAATCCACCGTCCGCCATCTCGTTTATACGTCGTGCGGTACATCGTGAATTGGTTCGCCCCGCCTAATTTCTGTGCGTCTTGGAGTACGATAACCTTCGCGCCATCGCCGATAGCGATCATTGCAAGTACCGCAGCGACACCGATGATAATACCGAGCATCGTCAGCAGCGATCGCATTTTATTTGCGCGGATTGCTGAGAGCCCGATAGAGAGCCCTTCAATTAAACGCATGTGTTCTCCTAAAATTTTTCCTTTATAGTAAAAGCCCGTAAGAATTGAAACTCATCAAACCGAAGCGATGTCCCTCTGATTCCCCCCTGCTTGCGGGGCGGGTGTTTTTGCAAACGCTAAAATCCAACGCGAAGAAAGTGTTTCTTCAAGGGGTATCCGCGTCCAAGTGCGCATTTATAGTAAAGCCAGGAATTATTGAAACTCATCAAACCGAAGCGATGTCCCTCTGATTCCCCCCTGCTTGCGGGGGGTTAGGGGGGGATCTTCATAAAAATGTCCCATTAATTCTGGAATCCACTCTATTTTGGGATTTCACGACAAAACTTAGGACATTTGACGTAATTATCGGAAATAGGTTTATTGTCTTGTGCCCGAGCGGGAAAATTGCGACGTGCGATGAATCGCCCGACCACGAACTCAACCAGTTGACACACTATGAAAAAAACGCACTTACCCCATTTTTTGTTATGCGTCGCATAGCGTTGATGTCGTTAGGTTTGTGTGTGAGCAAGGCAGTCAATGACAGAGGGTTTTCGATTTATAGTAAGGTTTAAAATTAATAGGACACTCCGCATCGGTTCGGTTAGAAAACTGAACCTACCGGGGGAATGAAGTATCTCTTTGTTTTTAGGATTCACTATAAATAAATATTTCCGTAATTGACGGGCAATAAATGGTTTCCCTACTACGAACCAGCCCTCAAGTGCAAAGTTGAAAGACAAAACTAGTCGTAACACCAGTTTGATGAATCATTTTAGATGTGTTGCACCTTCTATTTTCGCAGCACAGCAGCGTGAGTTGTAGCACAAACTTCATAGTTTGTGCAGTCTAAAACCTCAATGAACAGTAGACGTTACATACGTCCAACATTTATCAAACTCACGTTAGTAGTAGGGCAATTCATTGCCCGTTATTGCGTTGTGAACGTGCGATGAATCACACGACGACGAACCGAACCATCCCTCAAACTCAAAGTTGAAAGACGACTACTCAAAAAAATGGGGGTAAGTGCCAATAAAAAAAATGTTTGACTTTCAAAGTCGTATCTTGTATAATCTTAAAAATGTCAAAAACGACGCAAGGAAGAGAAAATAACCCGATGAACACACAAAATATCGCATCCAATTCACAATCCAATCAGAAACCGCCCATCGGGCAAATATCCGCTAATCACCCCCCCCCACTTATTATCTGTTAAGTAAAAATTACAATTGGTTTACCTTACAGTTCGGTGTTCCCTGTGCTTCGCGCTGCAACGCCGGCGCGGGCAGTGAGCCCGGTAAACGCTATTTACGCCTCTTGGGATCCCACAATGGGAGTGTTACCCAAGGGGCTAAATTTGTTGCGAAGAACCTTCTTCAATTCTCTACTTTTCCAGAGGTCAAATTATGAATACGATTGAACGTCCGAACCGCGAGGTGCTCAACAAAGCATTGGATATATTCCGCGATGCGATGCGTCCTTTTCTTCTGCAAGCAATGAAACGGGTACGGGGCAAAACGGTCGAAGAGGCGATTGCGGATGCCTTGTCGGCGCATCAAGAGACCGAGTTTCTACATCGGCTGCAGACCAACGGTGGTAATGTTGCATCCGCGATTGACATCGGTGACTTTCCGAACCTCGTGAGGCGGAATTGGAA
>RKRO01000242.1 GCA_007571355.1 Candidatus Poribacteria bacterium
TGTCAATTCATCTGCACTATGATAACCGAGCGTCATACTCATCCGCGTGCCATCGGTATAATTGATCCCGGCCGAGTGAACGATCATACTATCAATGGTAAGCAAACCGCCTGCCGGCATCGGTAACGGAATCGCTTGACTCGCAGCGATCTCTTGAACCCCATCACCTTTGAGATCAGCAAAAGCAGGTAGATGGTGTGATCCAGGCACAACCCGTGTACACCCGTTCTCAAGGTTTGTGTCCTCTAGATAGACGAGGACGGTCGCAATCGTCCGAGACCAGTGGCGGACATCACGGTGTAACGCAAGCGAATGGCTCGAACCCGCATCTCGAAGATAGACATGATTGTGGCGATTCAGCACAAATTCTATATCCGGCCCCAATAACGATTCCAGAGGGTTGAGAATCTCATCGCAGGTAATCGTTTCTCGAAAAATACCGCCGCGTTCCCAGACCGCGGAGATTCGGATGATCCGACCGTCTTGCCGCACGACGGGCTCTGCGGCTTCCGACATGTCCTTCAATGCCGCTGCCTTCAGACTTTCGACATGCTCCGTGGAGAGTCGCGTCGGAAATTTAATGAAGCCGTTGTGGCGAAACAATTGGACTTCTTGCGGTGTCAGTTTCACCGGTTTTCCTCCTATCCTGTTCATGTTCAAATATAGTTTGGTAGTTTATCGTAAAGCCCGTAATTATTGAAACGCATCCTATCGAAGCGAGGGCACTCTGATTCCCCCCTGCTTGTGTGAGGGAGGGGGGATCCTCGTCCAAGTGTGCAGCGATTTTCGAATGTTACGATATCACAAATCACTACACGGGTCAATATTGAAGTGTCGCCTGCGAAATAGAAACCGATGTTGTCTCAATTTCGCAATTTAGTAACGAAAGGTTGGAATATCTCGTTTTATAATAGTAACTATCGTTTGGACAGTTCTTGTTGCGTGAACGTTGTGTTTTCAAAGGGCTCTCTATTTTCCCCGAACTTCGCGTTTGGGTGGCACTTTGATAAAAAGCCCGCACGCCAGCGGCGTGTTATGTCTATAGCAACCGGCATGGTCCCTTCTTGCACGCCAGCGGCGTGCTATGTGTTTTGAAAGGTTCTGCCGTGTCTGTGCCGTGGAACCCAAAATTGTCCAAAGTTTAGTATAGTAAGGCCAATATCGTAAAGCCTGTAAGGAAGGATTGAAACACATCCCATCGAAGCGAGGTCCCTCTGCTTCCCCCCTGCCTGCGGGGGGGGAAGGGGGGATCCTCGTCCAAGTGTGCATCTATTTTCGAATGCTACGATATGAGAACAAAAAAAATAAATGCTAAAAAAAGACACCGTGTAAGAGGTAAAAAATTATGAAGATATGCTACGCGTGTCTGCTGATCCTTTCTTTAGCAGTCGTGTCTGGATGTATGAGCACGTCCGGGTACAAAGAGGCTTCACTACGTCATCATGCGTATGCAACCGGTACCACACCGGCGACTGCTAAAGAATGGCGCGCCCTTATTTCAGAATTCGAAAGGGCGATTGATGCCGAACCGAAGGGAGCATCAGCGGATGATGCACAATACGCAATCGCCTCAAGTTGGCTGTGGAGTATCAAAGCAGGCGAGACCGAAGCACCACACCGGGCAATTGAAGCGTTCAAAAAACTGATCTATACCTATCCGAACTCCGAGTACGTCCCGTTTGCATACTATTGGTTGGGACGCTGCTACGAGACTATCGGCGACGACTATCAGGCAATCGTCCAATACCAACTTCTGGGAAACCGCTACGCCGCTTCCGAGATGTCGGCATTCGCTCAATTGGAATTAGCACGCCTATATGCCAGACAAGGATACGCCAAACGCGCAGAGATGTTCTATGAACGTCTCCTTAACGCCTCAGGAAACCGTGAAATCGGTGTTGCTGCAGCCATAGAGTTACAGGCACTCAAAACCCCAAAAAAACCGATTGTGTCACCACCGCAAAATACAACGCAAAAGCAACAAGTCGTCCAACAACCGATCGAACAAGAAGAGCAACAACCACAACAGTCAAAACAAGTAAAACAGGACCCACAATCAAAGCAAGGCGCACAACCCAAACAATCCGAACGTCCGCAGCAGCCAAAACTTGCAGCACCGCCTTCAAAACCTAAACCCTTAACACCTAAATCACTTACCCGTGAATTTGGATTGACAGCGAAAACAATTGTTATTGACCCCGGCCACGGCGGCAAAGACCCAGGCGCATTAGGGCCCGCTGCGCTGCAAGAGAAAGGCATTGTTCTGAGTATTTCACAGAAACTTCGCGAGATATTAACCGCAAAAGGTTATACCGTCCTGATGACCCGTGAGACCGACCGTTTCATTCCACTGAAAAAACGCACCGAATTCGCAACGCAACAGAAAGCAGATCTTTTTCTCAGTATCCACGCCAATGCGGCTGAAAATTCGAGAGCCAACGGCATCGAAACCTATTATCTGGATATTGCAAGCACAGACGCTGCTGCAGAAAAAGTCGCCGCACGCGAAAATATAGACTCCGGCTATAGTATCCAAGAACTCGAAACGCTATTGGAAGGATTGATACAGGAGAGTAAGAGCGAGGATAGCAAACGTCTGGCGCAATCTGTCCAACAGGCATTGGTGCAAAGTACAGGCGCAGTCAATCGCGGTGTCAAGCACGCACGCTTCGTCGTCCTAATCGGAACAAAAGTCCCTGCGATCCTCATTGAAACAGGCTTTGTATCAAATGCAGTAGAAGGACGGAAACTCGCGACATCGACGTATCAACATAGAATCGCGACTGCAATCGCACAAGGTGTCGATCAGTTTTTGCGACAAATAGGTGAAACACCATTTGTCGCAACGCCAAATCAAAAATTTGCCACGACAAGTGTTGAGAGGAATAAGTAATGTCTTTGAACCGACTTGTGAGCCGATACTCATCACGCCTAACCACAATCGCGCTTTTCGTGCTCATGCTCCTCTGGTGTATAGGGGAGCTTAGGCATGGCGAAGCACAACAGACCGCAAAGATAGCCATTGTCTTACCGACAGCTGCATCGCCGGCATCCGATGGCGACATTCAGTACGCACGCTCGATCGGTAAAAGATTCAACCGATTGCTCAAGTATATCGGCTTAACCGCCGACATACTTGATGAAAACGCACTCGCCGAAGCACAACTCAAATCCCGCCGTCTGATTGTGCTGCCTTTAAACGCCCAGATTACACCGAAAACCGCTAACTTGTTGAAAGTTTTTGTGGCATCCGGCGGTAAACTTTTCGTGACCTACAATTTGCCAGATACAGTGGCACCGCTGCTGGGCTTGCGTCAAGTAGACTGGCGAAAACAGGAAACCCCAGGACAGTTTGCGTCCGTTCAGTTAAACGCACCAGAGATCCCCGATATGCCAGCGGCTATCAGGCAGGGCTCGTGGAACATTACAGTCGCAGCACCGACGACACCACAGACAAAGATTGTCGGATACTGGCACAGTGAAAACGGGAATCCAACTAACTTGCCGGCACTTTTTGTCGGGAAAGCGGGAGTCTTCTTCAGCCACGTTTTCCTTGCAGACGATATCCAACGTAAAACGCAAATGATCGCTGCGCTCTTGGGACATCTCATCCCAGAATTTCGCCAAACGTTCGCGAAACAAGCAATAGCAACGATGACAACCATTGGACATACCAAAGACTCTACAGAGTTAGAGCGATTCGTCCAACAAAGCAATGTCCCCGAAGCAAAGCAGATGCTAAAGGCTGGTGCAGATTTGATGAACCGCGCGCGCGCCGAATATGACAGTGGCGATTACACTGCGGTCATAACGACAGCCCGCGCAAGCCGTGCCGAATCCTCCAAAGCCTATTTCCTATCGCATACCAGTGTCGAAACCGAAGGACGCGCGGTATGGAACCACTCTGGACTCGGCGCATATCCCGGAGATTGGAACCGCGCCGCCAAAGAATTAGCAGCCGCTGGCGTGAACATGATTCTCCCAAACATGGCGTGGGCAGGTGTCGCACACTACCCCAGCGAAATCTTGCCACAGAGCAAAATTTTTACACAATACGGCGATCAAATTGCACAATGCGTTGCAGCCGCACGCAAGCACGGCTTAGAGGTCCACGTTTGGAAAATTACGTGGAATTTGGAAGGTGCACCCAAAGCGTTCCTCGAAAAAATACGAGCAGAGGGACGCACACAAGTCTCCGCAACTGGAGAAGCCCTCAATTGGCTCTGCCCGTCGCATCCCAAAAATGTGCTTCTCGAATTGGATAGCATCCTCGAAATCGTCACAAATTACGATGTAGACGGTATCCATTTGGATTATATCCGCTACCCGGGCAGCCATGCCTGCTACTGTGAGAGCTGCCGCGAAAGATTTGTACGGACAATCCGAAAACCTATCAACAAATGGCCCGCTGAAGTCTTACCGAAAACGGGGGCTTACGGTGAACAGTATACCGAGTGGCGCGTCCAACAGATTACCCGTTTGGTGCGTCTCATCCACAAGCGGACGCGCGCCGTTGCCCCTGAAATCAAAATCTCTGCTGCTGTCTTTGGATGGTATCCGGGATGTATCACAACCATCGGACAAGATTGGATCGCATGGGCAAAGTCCGGTTACGTCGATTTTGTCTGTCCGATGAATTACACAGAAGACTCCGGCTATTTCACGGAACTGTTAACCAACCAAATCGCTCTGATGCCCAAAGATGTTGCCATCTATCCCGGTATCGGCGTGACCGCCTCCAATTCGCTACTGACACCAGATGCCGTTGTTGAGCAGATTTACCTATCACGTGCCTTAGGCGCATCGGGATGGACGATCTTTGACTACGCCGCTGACATCTCTGAGACCGTGTTGCCAGCACTCACACTCGGTATTTCAAAGCGCAAAGCAAAACCGCCGCATCAATAACCTCTCTGATTTCGGCTCCTCTACAGCATCTATGTGAGGGGTATGCCTAAAAATCGCCGCTTTTTTAGGGAATATATTGCTTTTAGGTTTCCGAAGGTGCGTTCGCTTTGGAAACCTCTCATATTTTTTCAAACTGGTGCTAAAAATGACACATTTTTTGGAATTTATAGTAAATCCTAAAAATAAATAAACACATTCGTAGCACAAACTTCCAGTTTGTGCCCGTCTGAATACCTATAATAGGTATTCAGGCTGTTTGAGAGTGCCCAATTATAGTAAAGTCCATAATTAAAGAGACATTTCAGTGATTGCGGAGACCCTCCCCTTGTAGGGGGTTTTTGATAGGGTGTTTCTTCAAGGTTCCCTCGCCCGTTGTAGCGTATCTCATTAATTCTGAAAACCACGGGTGCGTAAAGTTTTTGGCAGCCAATTTAGGCAGCTTGTGCGTCTTGTGTATCCCAATAAGTCTCCCAGGTGCCATTTTTCAGCAAACATCTCCAAAA
>RKRO01000526.1 GCA_007571355.1 Candidatus Poribacteria bacterium
CCTCCTGCAGTAAAGGACCTTAAGCGTATTATGACGACAGATATCAAACTCAAAAAGGTTGCCCCTGACCTCTGGTTCCCCGAATCTGCCAAGCACATTGAGACCGCGATGGATCAAAAAAACGGCACGAAAACCGATGTGGCGACCACAACGATACACTTTACAAACATTGAGATTAACGAACTCATCCCTGACGCTCGTTTTTCCATTGAACCACCGCCTGGGACAAGAGTGTTTGATATCCGAACCCGAGAAAGTTTTGAGGTCCCAGAGGAGAACAACAAGTAATGTGATTCAAGTACAACTGCAAGATGCATACTTGAGCTACCTGTTCTATTTCGTTAGAACTACACAGAAACTATCTATTCGCCGAGGGCCTTGTACCTCGGCGAACCTTTTTCGTTGAGAGACATCGCAAAATATTTGACAAACCCAAATTTTTGTGTTACTATGTTAAATAGGTGAAGAGTTTTGCTTGTGAGTCCGTTATAGCATAAAGCGCAGGTTCCTATCTCGATAACGAAAGGGATCCCATGAAAAGTCCTCCGCAAAAGAAGTGGCGGCTTAGAAATCCAGATTTTGATAGTAGCATCGCATTGGCAGCCGAAGTCGGGGTTTCCCCGCTTGCTGCGCAATTGCTGATCAATCGTGGGATCAGAACCGCGGAGGCCGCGCAAGCCTATCTCTCTCCAACGTTTGAAGAACTCCACTCGCCTTTCCAATTAGCCGATATGGACAAAGCCGTAGAACGGATACGTCAGGCAATCAAGCGCGGTGAGAAAATCTGTGTCTACGGCGATTACGATATTGATGGCACGACGGCAACTGCGCTCCTGCTAAAGACATTCCAACATATAGGCGTTTCCCCTGATTATTATATCCCGAACCGGTTCGATGAAGGCTACGGGTTGAGCGAAGAGACAATAAACAAGATTCATCAAAAAAGCGATGCAAAACTTATCATTACGGTGGACTGCGGTATCACATCGGTTACAGAGGTCGCTTTAGCGAATGAACTCGGTATGGATGTCATCGTAACCGATCATCACCAGCTAACGGAGGAGCAGCCACCCGCTTATGCCCTGATTTCACCTAAGGTTCCGGGGAATGAATACCCGTATACGGAACTCGCCGGTGTGGGTTTGGCATTCAAATTGGCACAAGGGTTGATAGACGACGATAGAGCCTTTCTGGAATCCCTGCTAGATCTGGTAGCGTTGGGGACGGTCGGGGATATGGCATCACTCACCGGAGAGAACCGCATTTTGAGTCGCTTAGGGTTAGCAGTGCTTGACAAACGCGAACGTCCAGGCATAAATGCGCTCTGTGAAGCGGCCGGGCACAAACTTGATACACCGATAGACGGATACGCAATCTCTTTTAAATTGGGACCCCGTATCAATGCCGCCGGACGGATGGATACCGCTCACAAAGTCGTTGAGCTGCTTACCACCAACTCTGACGATGTTGCAGCCAAAATCGCTCGCCAACTTAACGAAACAAATCAGAGACGACAAGAGTTGGAAAGACGTATCCAAGAGGAGGCGGTGAAAATAATTGAAAGTGAAATTGATGACGATACAGTAGGCATCGTTGTTGCCAGCGACAGATGGAATGAAAAGGCGCAAGGTGTCGTCGGTATTGTCGCTGCAAAGTTGATGCAAACCTATTACAAACCTACTATTGTCCTCGCAATTAACGGCGAGGAGACAACCGGATCTGGACGTTGTATCGAAGGTATGAACCTCGCCGATGCGCTTGTCGCTTGCACTAACTTACTCGTGAAGCACGGGGGACACGCCGCTGCAGCCGGGCTAACGCTTAAAACTTCAGAAATTCCCAGATTCAAGGACGCTTTCAACGCATACGCCAGCGAACATTTAACGGAAGACGCACTGATCCCGAAGTTAGACCTTGAATTTGAAACGCATCTCTCGCTTTTGACGTTAGAAACCTTAAAGGAATTGGAGCAATTTGAGCCGTTCGGACAAGAGAACCCCGCGCCTCAATTTGGGGCGCGACGTGTTAAGGTCGCTAATAGAACCCTCAGAACCATAGGAGATGGTGGAAAACACTTACGAATGTTCGTCAGCGATAGCACGGTAAGACACTGTGCGCTCGCTTGGGGGGCTGGCGATCAACTCGTCACATTCAACAGACCCAACATATCGCTTGATATCGCTTTTTCACCACAAATCAACGAATGGCAAGGCACCCGATCTGTACAACTTGTCCTTAAAGATTGGAAGATACACTCTGAGGGCAGGGACATGAACTGGGATGTATTTCCTAAACTTGATGAGGAATCTTCCGTAAAATTTGTTAACAGGCGCAACACCACGAAAAAAAATTATCTTCTAAAATTGCTTGCGCGAGAAGAATCTTGCATAATTTATGTACAAGATGAAACGATGCTGGACCGTCTGCTCACACAGCTCCTACCTGAGAGCGTCGAGGGGATCGCGCGGCACGATGAGACGACGACGGCGACAGCGGAAGCAGCGTTCGCGCAACAACTGGCGTGTGGTGAACTCCGAACGATCGCCTCAAGTGCTGTTGTGGCGAATCCTGATGTGTTCCCCTTCGTGAAGCATATCGTCTTTTGTCATCTCACACCGAGTCCAGACCTCTTTTTAAAACGGTGTACCCCGGCTTTCACAACGGAAGAGACCTCTTTTCTGCACCTCATCTATAACAACGCCGATCAGAAAGAGATGCATAATTGGGTCACCCGAACGTATCCTGAGAAAGACGAATTGAAGCGATTGTACGGCGGCATACGTAAAGCCGTCCAATCCAACGGAGCGGATGGATATCCTGAGGCAGCAATACTTAACGGCACCCTCGGAGCACCCGCGACTGTTAAAACAGGACTCGCCATTTTTGAAGAATTACAGTTGATTCGCCGGTATGGAGAACCGAGTCACAGGTGTGTGCAAATCCTTTCCACTGAGAAAAGCAGCCTGTCCCGGTCGATAACCTATGTAAGAGGCGAGTGGATTAAACGCACGTATTCATCTTTCGTCGAATTTCAGTTAAAAGAGAACATTGAATCCATTTGGGAGCGCGTATATCAGCGTCAAAAAAATGAGTGTCAAATCTCTGATTAGTCAAATTCAATCCTATAATGCTGAAGTGGAAATCGAACTTCTCGAACGTTGCTATCGCTTTGCGCAAGAGGCACATGACGGACAAAAGCGGAAGTCCGGTGAACCGTATTTCGTACACTGCGTTAAAACCGCTGAAATACTCGCCGAACTCCGGTTGGATACCCACACGATCTGTGCCGGACTCCTGCACGATGTCCTCGAAGATACTGGAATCACACGCCAAGAGTTACAAGTCCGGTTCGGCGCGAATATCGCAAATCTTGTTGAAGGCGTTACGAAGATCGGGCAGTATAGACCCAATGTTGCCAGGGCGACTGCTGCCGCGGTTACGACAGTTGAGGATCGCGTTCACCGAAAGACGCAAGCGGAAACCTACCGAAAACTTCTCTTAGCGACAGCGGAAGATATGCGGGTTATCCTCATCAAACTTGCAGATCGGCTTCATAACATGGAGACACTCAAATTCCTAACAAGCGAGAAGTGCCAACGTATCGCAAAGGAGACGTTGGATATCTACGCGCCTATCGCACACCGATTGGGTATCTGGCGTATCATGAGCCGCCTCGAAGATCTTGCACTCAAACATCTTTATCCCGGTGAATACCGAAAAATTGCCGAACTCCTGAATCAGAAACTCACTGAGCGCGAAGCATATTGTGATAAGATGGTCAAGCAGATTCGTCAGGTACTCGAAAAACGTGGTGTCTACGCCGATGTCTACGGTAGAACGAAACAC
Source organism: Candidatus Poribacteria bacterium (assembly GCA_007571355.1). Lineage (GTDB taxonomy): Bacteria > Poribacteria > WGA-4E > WGA-4E > WGA-3G > WGA-3G. The sequence goes on from RKRO01000526.1 coordinate 3,847, forward strand.
ATCTACAGCATCCACCAGAAAATGCAACAGAAAGGGACACCTTTCAACGAAATCCGAGACCTCATTGGCCTACGGATCCTCGTCAAAACCGAGGCGGATTGTTATATTGCACTCGGCGCACTTCACCAAAGATGGAATTACCATCCCGACCGACTCCAAGATTGGATAGGAAATCCAAAGAAAAATGGGTATCAATCGCTCCACACAACGATTCTTGATGAAGGTAAAACGGTAGAGGTTCAGATTCGCACATATCAAATGCACAAGGTTGCCGAGGACGGTATTGCTGCACACTGGAGTTACAAGGAGGGCGTACCGACAAGCGCGCAAGGACGTTCAATTTTCGCCAATTATAAACGGATTCTCGAAGATATTCAGGAGACACAGGATAGTCCACATCAGTTTGTAGAATCTATGAAATTGGAGCTCTTTCAAGATGAGGTCTATGTGTTTTCGCCGAAGGGAGACCTTTTTACACTACCCGCCGGCGCGACTGTTATTGATTTCGCTTATAAAATCCATACCGACATCGGACACTCCTGTGTCGGCGCAGAAGTCAACGGTTCTATTGCACCGATCCGACGGGTTCTGGAAAATGGGGACCAAGTCAATATCCGGACACAGCCGAACGCGAAACCGAGTCGAAGCTGGTTGTCATACGTGAAAACCGCTGCGGCACGGAACAAAATTAGGCACTGGTTCCGAGAGAAGGATAGATCGGATGCCCTCGAATTAGGAAAGAAATTTATTGCGGCGGAACTGCGTGTCTCCTATCTTAATGCACGAGATTGCCTGAATTCCCCAAAACTCCTTGACATCGCCAAACAACTCAATCTCAAAAATGTCGAAGAGCTCTTTATCCGTATCGGCAATGGGTACGAGCCCGCCACCCACGTTGTCAACCTATTGAGACCTGAGGTTCCCGAACCTAAAACCAAGCCTGCTGAGGCTGTTGTCCCCAACCGGGAATCAATCGGCCCCGCGCTCCAACTCGAAAATGATATAGACTTAGGAATGATGCGGATCATGAAATGCTGTAACCCGATCCCCGGGGATCAAGTCGTCGGTTATCTCACCCGTGGGCGCGGCGTTTCTGTGCATAGGTCTGGATGCAGCCGCATCCTTGATGAGCCAGAGCGACTCTTAGCTGTCAAATGGACTGAAAAACCCGGCTCCGAAAACGGGTGCCAACCGCCTGATGTCTATCCTGTCAAAATCCTTGTCGAGTGCAGTGATCGCCCGGGAATGCTTGGGGCCATCACGATGGCTATTGCACAATACAAAGTGAATATCCGCTGTGGAAACTTCCAGCCCTCAACTGTCCATCTCGACGCGACAGCTGCTGACAACCTAACAATAGATGTGACGGGTGCCGAGCAGCTCAATGAAGTCATGCAGGCGATCCTACAGTTAAAAGGTGTACAACGCGTCACCCGCATTTCCTAAAATCAACCGATAATATGTGAAGTCATATTGAGTAAACCATAGAAATGTAGTAAAATAGTAGAAGAAAAGGCGATACTTTACGTTCCTTTATTTTCACTTTTGATATCTTCTTAC
>RKRO01000407.1 GCA_007571355.1 Candidatus Poribacteria bacterium
GTAATTGTCGTGTTCATCGCTGCAGTGACTTTTAGCGTTCACGCAGGTAAAGACGACTGCAAAAATATAGATGGCGACGGTGCAAAACCGATCAAAGAAGTCGGTAAAGAAGGGGACGCGACTCAGAACGACTATGACGAAGCTGTTGAAGAAGATGACCGGAAAGGCGTTACGTATCTCTCCTTTATCGGTGGCAGTTCACCGAAACCGAACGCTTGCGGACTTTCTCCCAAGAACCCAGAAGCCGAATGGACGGGTTGGGGTGGCCCCATAGATGTAGATAATGCTACCATCGGCGAAGGTGCTGGTACCCGCAACCACATTGTGATCGGTGGCATCTACTTTGAACGTGGCATCGGTGCACACTCTATTGCTACAGTTGTTTACGATCTAACCGGCGACAATTACCTTAAATTTGAAGGTTACGTCGGTATGTCGGACGAAAAAGATCCCGCCGAATGCGGTCACGGCGGTAGAGGTGATTTTGTGTTTTCTGTTGACGGAAAACAGATGTTCAAATCTGAGGTGCTCCAAGGCACCGATGGTGGGAATAACGTTGATGCCGTGAAAGTGGAATTTGACATTCCTGCCAACGCGAAGGAACTCGAAATCATCATGGGAGATGGCGGTGATGGTGCTGGTTGTGATCATTCCGCAATCGGCGATGCCAAACTCCTCAACGGACAAGCACTCGCTGTTGAACCAGCGAACAAACTCCCAACGATTTGGGGACATCTCAAAGATAGTTATTAGAGATGCCGCTTGAAATAGGTGTACAATCTTAAACCTGATTTGGAAATGTTTCGTTGTATGGATATATCGAAACTTTCGCTAAATCAAGTTTTTTGCTTGCAATTATGTGTGATATATTTTAAGATAACCGACATTAGATGCTGTATTTACTGTTGGTGTCTTTACCAAAAACCAAAGTTATTCAGTTTGTCATGGTAGGAGCGATCTCTCACTGTGATGCTGGGTTGATTGCTGAAAACTGAATGCTTCTTAGGAAAAAATGGAGGTTCAGAACATTGAAACATAACATTCTATTGGCGCTAAGTGTCCTACTCATCGTTGGACTTGCCATCAGTGTTCACGCTGCCAAAAGCGACTGTACAAACCTTGATGGCGACGGCGCGAAACCTATCGCGGAGGTATCCTCAGAAGATGTCGGCGTTCAGAACGATTACGACGCAGTCGTTGAGGATGACACACGGGACGGTGTTGTCTATCTCGCTTTAATCGGTGGCAGTCAACCTGCGCCGAACGCTTGTGGACTCATTCCGAAAAACCCGGCAGCCCAATGGACAGGTTGGGGTGGTCCACTTGATACAGACAACGTTACCATCGGCGAAGGCGGCGGAACCCGCAACCACATTGTGATCGGTGGTATCTATTTCGAGCGTGGTCTTGGTGCACACTCAGTCGGCACGCTTGTCTATGATCTGACAGGTGATGATTATGTCAAATTTGAGGGGTATGTCGGCATGTCCGATGAAAAAGACCCAGGAGACTGTGGGCACGGTGGCAGCGGCGATTTTATTTTTTCCATTGACGGTACAGAAGTCTTCGCATCCGAAACGCTTCAAGGAACCGTAGATGGCGAAAATGTTGATGCACTCAAAGTGGAATTTGAGATTCCCACTGGCGCACAAGAATTGACAATCATCATGGGTGACGGGGGCGATGGTGCCGGCTGCGACCACTCCGCAATCGGCGATGCCAGACTCCTCACGCCGTTAGCAACGGCTGTTGAACCAGCGAACAAACTCCCAACGATTTGGGGACATCTCAAAGGCAGTTATTAGAAAGTGTGGTAATATCGCTTTTGCAGGCGCGGTTTCAAGCCGCGCCTATTTTAATTGACGAAGCTGCTTGAGCATCTCCAATGCCTTTCTGTTACCCGGCTCTAGCTGAAGCCTCTTTTCAAACGCCTCAATTGCCGACGGAATATCCCCGATTTCCTGATACGCGATACCCATCGCCTCATAGGCGGGGCCGTGCGCGCTATCAAGTTCAATAGCCTTCTCAAACCGTGCAATCGCCATCTCGTAATCTCCTTTCGTCAGAAAGATGAGTCCAAGTCTATAAACCGCTTGTACGTCGCTCGGTTCATCGGCGATAACGATCTTGTAATGTGGTTCCGCCTCAGCATAACGCCGCATTTTCCAATAAACCCCAGCGAGGTCCCGATGCAACGCGCTTTTTGTCGGTAGCAGTTCAAGTGCCTTTTGGTATTGCGCGCTTGCCTGTTCCAGTTGCCCGATATCCTCATAGGTCAGCGCAAGGTTGGCGTGGACATTCGCTAAAAATGTGGTATACTCCGGATCACGGGCTTTGTCAGAGGGTTGTGAATTTCTAACATTGTTGTGGAACAGTTGAATCGCCTTTTTGCTTGTTAGAATTGCCGCATCAGGCTGTCCGGTTTCATAGTAGATTTGCGCAATATGGTTGTAACTCTGCGCTTGTAGATAGGCGATCTCGTGTGGATTCTTCTCTTTCTGAACGTCTTTATCGCTGTGAAGTAACGTCTGTACATGTTTCAATGCTGCGAGTGCTTCGCCATATCTTTTAATGTGAAGGAGTGAAACGCCGTAGTTGAGCCACACGTCTATATCCTTTTGTGTTCGGGAAATCAGCACTTCAAATTCGGCGACGGCACTTGCATAATTTCCTTCTGTCATATACCGTCTACCGCGTTCTGCATACAGCGGTGCGGTGACACCGGCTTGAAGCACCTCCCGCCACACCGGGTCAGAGAGTTCACCGTATTCAGTAGTGTGCCGAGCGGCTTGTGCGTGCTGTTTTGCTGCCTGTTTATCACCCAATGCGATGGCGACCTGCGCCATTAGCGCGTGCGCTTCGCTCTGCTTCGGATTTAGGCGAAGCGCGTTTCCCAGGTGTGTTTGGGCGAGTTTCATCTGTCGTTGGGTGAGTGCAATTTCACCGAGCCAGAGTTCCGAGAACGGATTGTCCGGTTGGATCCGTTTCGCGCTTTCCAAATGTTGTCGTGCTTCATCAAGTTTTCCCAGAGTTCGGAGGGCGGCGGCAAGATAGAGATGCGCCGGTGCGTAGGCATTGTTTAAGGTGCGCGCGCGGTTGAGATATTTCACAGCTGCTTCCGGTTCACGCCGAGTCGTTAAACGTCCCAGTAAGTAGAGCCATCGGAATTCATCAGGCGCGAGGCTGTTCGCGCGGCGATAACACGCTATTGCGGGCACTTCCCAGCGGTGGATCAGATAGACGTGCCCCAATTGTCCCCAGACCTCGGCATCATCAGGGGCGTTCCGAACGGCTTTTTGGGCTGTTTCAACCGCATTCAAGAGCCGTTTCTCCTCTACCAAGTCGAGATCATCAGGCTGCGGAATATTGAACAAACGTTCTGCAAATACGGGAGCACTGATTAACAGCAGCAGAAGTAAGAACGATAATTTCTTCAAAACGCTACCCCTTCACCCTGGTAAACCGTTATACGTCGGTTAGAAGTTGTCCCTGGAAATCTTTCACGTTTTCCATCTTGCCATCGCACCTCAATTGCTTCAATTTTGTCGATGGCCCCTAACCCGAAATGCACAACCGGGTCACTGCTACTGAGGTAACCCGTTCCGGGCAGCACGTAGCCTGTCAATGTGCGTGAGTCTGCTCGGAGTGTTACTTCTGCGCCGTATGCGTCTCGATTTTGGGTGATTGCCTGCACAAAAAGATAGTGATGCTCTGGCGGTGGTGCGTCGTTTCGGAAAAAGCGGAGCCGATTATCGTGACTGCTCACGACCATATCCACATCGCCGTCGTTGTCAATATCACCGAAAGCCATCCCGCGGCTCACTTCAACGCGCCCCGTGAAATCGGGGGCACGAGCACTTACGTCGCTGAAATGGGCAGTCGGAAACCGTTGAAAACCTTCAGCAAAGAGGTTTCTGGTGAAGTTACGATCTTTATCAGATGGCTGATGGCTATTTTGGAAGAGGAGGTTCGGTTCGGCGTAAAAGTTCCAGAATTTTCCGAGAGCTGCTCCGTCCAAGATTGCGCCGCGCTTGACGCGCCCATTGACAAGCGCGATATCGAGATCTGCATCGTTATCAAAATCGAGGAAACCGCATCCGAAACCTGTAAAAGGTAGACCGATTCCGGTGAAGCCTGTGATCTCAGTCATGTCAATAAACATAGAATCGTTCGCAGCGATATAGAGCGTATTTGTTTCACTAAACAGGTGCGTTATAAATAGGTCTGGTTGGGCATCCTTGTTGACATCACCGACGGCGATCCCCATACTCGCTTCAGGTTGTCCGTAGGCGTTAAATGCAAGTCCGTGCAATATGGCTTCCTCGGCGAAAGTGCCGTCAGTCTGATTCACCCAGAGATGGTTCGCCTCACCATCGTTAGCGACATAAAAATCTGCCCAACCATCACCTGTGAAATCGAGGCAGACCACGCCGAGACCTCTGCCAGACACGGCTGCGATGCCTGCCTGTTGTGTTACATCTGTGAAAGTGCCGTCGCCAGTGTTTCGGAACAGTCGATCCGTCATCGGTTCAAAAACACTCGGATGGCAGTAGTCCGGCGCGCTATGTTTCCCCCGGCAAATCGTCTCGGGATCAAACTGAACGTAATTGGCTACATACAAATCCAAATCCCCATCGCTATCGTAGTCGCCAAAGGTTGCGGACGTTCCCCATGCATTGTTTGAGAGCCCCACGTCTTCTAAAGCGAACGTACCGTCTCCGTTGTTTCGGTAAAACGCGTCGGGCCCGTAGTTCGTCACGTAGACATCCACATGACCGTCGTTATTCACATCACCGATAGCGACACCTTGTCCGTATCCGGGGTGTCCGATACCGGCGGCTTCCGTCACGTCAACAAACGTTCCATTGGACCGTTGCTGAAAAAGCCGATTCGGTGCAGCTGAATTTTCCTTTCCGGGTGGTGGAAATCGGATGTGCAGGACATCCAGATCGCCATCGCTGTCGTAGTCTAAAAGTGCAACACCGCTCCCGACGATCTCTGGTAGCGCGTGTGTGCCGGGGGGCCAGGTTGTTGCTGTTTGTGAAAAGCCGAGTGCTGCGGTCACTTCCGAAAATAGGGGTTCATCTGCTTCGGCGCGCCCTGTCCACAAGAGAATCGTAGCGATAGTAAACGTTGCAGTACATAGTTTCGTAAAAAAGTGATTACCCGACATTTGCTTATCGCTCCCTACGGCAAAATTACAAATTCCAGTCGGCGGTGTGCTTCACGCAATGCTGCCTCTACACGCTCCGGTGTTTCGGCGCGGGCGAAGATGAAACCGAGATAGCGTGCCCCTTCCGGTAATGGAACGACCTCACCGCCGATTGGAATCGTGATGTTCACCTCAACGATCCCATCTACATGATGTGCTGCTGTCTGACCGCGTACTTCCCCTAATATC
>RKRO01000536.1 GCA_007571355.1 Candidatus Poribacteria bacterium
GTCCAGAAACCTGTTTTCCACTATGCAGCCAATGACAAAACATTCCCAATGTTGAGTTGCACCAGAGTGTCCACGGTATCTCATATCTCGGATTTGTAAGGGCAACATTTGTTATTAAGGCTGGGCCGATAACAGGTTTTTCAGTGAAAAGAACCACCACTGCATTTGAAGTAAATCTTAGCATCATGTTATAGTGGGCTCTGCTGTTTCTCTCCAATCGTTTCTGGACCCCAGTTTCCGCACCTGGTAGGGGTATCGCTCGCGAATCCGGGAGCACAACCATGGACCGTTGTACTTTACTATCTGCATTCCATAGACACGGATAGCCGTCGCCGTTGGGGGCGTATCCCTCCACTTTGCGAAAAACACCGCGCACCTCAGCCATTCCCAAGAGGGCGATGTCTCCAACACGACAGAGCGGCACTTCAACGCCCTTTTTCCGGGTTTGTTGTAGCGGTAATGCCAACTTACCCTTTTTCAGTCGGCGAGCAGATTGAATCAGTGCCATCGACTTGACACGGCTTGCAATCCATCCTTCGTCAATCGGTAACGGACAATCCAATTTATGACCGAGGATCTCGTCGCCTACTTTTACTGGATCGCCTCCACTGGGCATATCTTCTAATCGATATCTGCAGTTCCCTCGGATGACTGATTTGGTAATCTCAAAAGCCTCAAGCGGACTCTGTGGCCGATCGTTTAGACATACAAACGTACCTCGTCCGGTGTTTTCGCCTTTCCCTTTAGTGGCAACGATGATGCACTCCGCCATATCCGTATCGGCAGAGAAAGCACAGTCAGTCCCTTTCGCTTGGGCAATCGTTATCACGACTACGTTGTGGTATTCTGTCGCCCACAGGTCACGGATTTTTTGTGAGGTCGGAGAGGCAAGCACGGTGGCAGGTAAAATAAATCCCATTGTGCCGTTCGGTTTAAGCATTCTGTCCGCTAACTCTACAAAATGGGAACTGAGACCTGCTTGTCCATCCGCTACACGGGTTATCTTTTTATTTAGGAGTGCTTGCATTGTTTTCGTATACGCTTGAGGTCTGTCGCTACCTTGGAACGGAGACTTAGCCCCATCTATGCTGGCAGGATCTGCACCCGGTCTCGTGAAAGGAGGGTTCTGAATAACAACATCAAACGTTTTGTAAGGAAATTCCTTTTGCAGATCGACTATCCTATTTTCTTTACCGCCAACTTGTTTGCTCTCCGGATTAAATAACTTGATATCATCAAGCAATTCAAGCGAACCGATTGCGTAATCCCCAGTGTCTAATTTACCGTAAGGGGCAGTAAGGATGCGGGTGTCCCCAAGTTTCATATCAGCATACCTGCTTGCGAGTGCAGCTGCCGTTAAGTGTGTCGCATTCGGCATGACATCTGCACCACCAATGTTCTCCTCCAGCATCTTTTGATGAATATCTCTACCGTTGCCGCCGGATTGTTCGTAGAGAGACAGAATACGTTGATAAACACCGTTGAGGAGCGCGCCTGTGCCACAGGCGAAGTCTGCGACTTTCGGGAGTGGGCCTTTCGGCAGTTCGGGCATCACGAGCGTAGAGAGCAGCACTGCGCTTTCAGGAAGCGTATAGTTTGCCTTGACGTATTTTCTATCGGTGATGAGTTTTTGGAAGACGATACCAGCGAGTTCGTGAATCTGCGCGATGCCGGTATCAACGAGGTCTTTAGCCGCTTCACACAAGCGGGTTAAAATCGGTTTAACGAGTCTATCGTCCGTAGCGAGTGCTTCAACGAGGTTTCGGGCATCTTCAAAGATGGGGCGGTAGTTAACCTTGAGTATTGTGTTCCAGGCCTCAATAACATCGGCATAATCAATTGTAGGTAGCAATTGACGGAGTGAGCGGACAGATTCCATCTCTGCTTTACCGGCGAGTGAGCTCTGAAAAACGAAGGCATCGGTGATAATCAGTGCTGCCATGCGGAGCGTTTGCATGTTGATTTTTTCGTCGGCATCTTCATCTTTAGCGGAAACTTCTTGGTGCAAAATCGCCTCAATTTTCGTCCCGATGGCGCGATGCTCGGTAATAGCGTCTTGAAGGAGATAGGCTGCCCTGTTGATGCTGAGCTCCATCTCCTCTGCCGCCGCTTCAAGTTTGGAGTTTGGCATTGCCCCGATGTGGAGTGCATTGGCGATATCCGCCACCGTGCCAGTTGCCCATCCGTTTTTGGGAAAGTGTGCAACGGTATCCCCGACAGTATTGACGAGTTTGTATTGGAGATCATCCGCTGCTCGCAATTTTGCATGAATGTTCCATCCTTGCATTGTCTTAAAACGGTCGGGGTACAGGATTGCTATGACGTTGTTAAGGGAGTTACCGAAGGCGTGGTACGCGGCTTCCATCTCGTGAATGAGTCTTGCCTCGGCTTGTTCGATGAGATTTTTAGCGTTAGTGGTGGTAGCGAATTTGGCTTCTATACCGATGGGTTCTCTGCCTCGCTCAATTACCAGCGCATCAAGTTCGCTATTGCCCTTGATGAAGGCGTTCACTTCCATTTCCAGTTCCCACCCGTGGCGCATATTTCGCAGGATGTTCACCAATTCACTGGTAATGGTTGTTTCACGTTGGTGATGCATTGTTGATATTACCTGTCTATTTTAGGCTTGCGGCCTCAGTTTCTTTGGAGTGAGCTCCCGAGCGCGAATTCTGCACTGAGCATTTTTGCGTTGCATAACATGTGAGTATAAGGTATCCTATCTGTAAAGATATTTCGTTTTTCAAATAAGGAGCCCCGTTTTAAATCAATGCCAACAGAACAAGCCAGTGCCAGGACGCTTATGGTTATCGTTTGCGTTATCGGTTTTATCTTCGCGATTGTTATGGTTATTCTCTTCTTCAACGCTGCGCCCGCGCGCTCTAATATTGAGGAGCATCGTACATCTCATGAGGCAGCGGAGTGTCTGAAATGCCACTTGATAGGGGATAAAGAGTCGCCAACAATGCCGCATCTCAATCTCGGTAACTGTAACCTCTGCCACGGTCTATCAAAAGAGCCAGCAGAACGTTAGTCATTACATAATACTATTTCTAAAATTATAATCAGGATTTATGATGTCTATTGAAACGATACAAGACGGAAACACAAACTAACAATTTGTGCTACAATTCGTTCTTGCCTTGACCGCTACCCACGTGATACTGCCCTCTTCTTCGCTGACGACCTGAAGACATTCAAAATTGTTCTCTTCTAAAACCGATAGAACCTCTTCAAGTTCCGTTTCCAAAATACCCGAAAAGATGACAGTCCCCGCTGGATAGAGTCGCGACGGACAATTCGGGATGATCGGGAGGATAGTTTTCGTTAAAATGTTTCCGATGATGAGATGGTATTTGTCTACTATACCCTTAAGTCCATCACCTTGAAACAGGGATATCTGCGGCGTTACATTGTTCATTTGGAAATTCGTAGTTGCGATGGGGAGTGCTGTCGGGTCAATCTCAATTGCGTCCACCTTTTTCACGCCTAACTTAACAGCGGCAATCGATAGGATACCGGAGCCTGTTCCGATATCAGCGACATGATAGTGGTCTTTGACGGTATCCTCTAACAATTCAAGGGAAAGTTGGGTCGTCGGATGGTAACCTGTACCGAACGCCATGCCTGGATCGAGACGGATCAAAATATCGGTTTCGCTGTGAGCTGTTGCGTGCCAGGTGGGCATGATGAGCATCCTTTTTCCAATGCGCTGCGGTGGAAACGCCACTTTCCAAGCTTCCGCCCACTCCTCAGATTTGACGTGCTTTAAGCGGATAGTTGCGGTGCCTGGTTGGATGTCCCATTTCGGCAGTTTCGCGAGGAAATCTTGGAGTCGCTGCATCCGGGCACCAACCCGATCATCCAATGGATAGTAAGCAATAAGGTTCACTTTGATATCATCAAGTGCTTTAAATTCAACACCGGTCGCGTTCATTTCAAAGAGGCAATTCGCGACTGCCTCGGATGCATTATGTGAGGTCGTTACGGTGATTCTTGCCCAATCCATTTTGTTATATCTATGCTTTCAAAGCCCAATGGAAGTTGATAAATCCTGTTTATTCGGAGTCTTCTTCATGACGGCCGAGTAACTTTTCCCAGAAACCTTCTTGTTCGTGCTGGTCGGATTCACCACGCAGTTTTGCAAATTCTTCTAACTTCTTCCGTTGTTCGCCGCTGAGATTCCTCGGTGTCTCAATTTCTATTTCGACGATAAGGTCTCCAGAATAGGAACGTTTATAGATGGGAACCCCTTTATTGGGAACACGGAGTTGTGCGCCGTATTGTGTGCCGGGCGGAATACGTAACTCATCGCGTCCATCAATGCCTTGTACACTTATTTTTCCACCGAGTGCTGCTTGGGCAAACGAAATTTTGGCGGATGTGATGAGATCGTTTTGATCTCTTTGGAAACGTTCGTGTGGGGCGACGTTGATAACAACGAATAAATCGCCTGGCGGTGCACCGTTGACTCCCGCTTCACCCTCACCCGTTAATTTGTACTTAAACCCTGAATCCACACCTTTATCAACATGAAGTTTAATCTCGCGCGTATTTCGGACGAGACCTCTCCCCTTACAAGATGGGCACGGGTCTTGTATAATTTCACCTTCCCCTTGACATCGCGGACAGGTCCGCGCCATTGTGAAAAATCCATGTGATTGACTAATTTGTCCTCTGCCGTGGCATTGCGGACAGGTTACGACCTCTGTTCCTGTTCTTGCGCCGCTGCCGTTACATGTTGAGCAGGTTTCGACGCGTGGCACTTGAATCGTGAATTGCTTTCCGTGGATAATATCTTCGAGTGTTACTTCAAGATTATATTGTAGGCTGCGTCCACGCTTCGTTGTGCGTTGTCTACCGCTGAATCCACCTAACAGGTCCCCAAAGACATCCCCAAAAATATCGTCAAGATTCACTCCAAACCCGCCGAAATCGGTCGTCATTCCCTCAAGTCCAGCATGCCCGAACCGATCGTAGGTTTGTCGTTTTTCTGGATCGCGCAGGACTTCATAAGCCTCTGTCGCTTCTTTAAATTTGTCTTCGGCTTCCTTATTATCCGGGTTCTTATCCGGGTGAAATTGGATAGCGAGTTTGCGATAAGCCTTCTTAATTTCATCTTCGTCGGCATCACGATCCACGCTCAGGACTTCATAGTAATCGCGTTTTTGCGTCATATTTTACCTTCCTATGCCTGTTCAGTGGTAGCAGGTTCACCATTATCGTCTGCTGTGTCGGTTTCGTCATTTTCAGCGGGGCCTTGTGAAACAACAACTTGTGAGGCACGTAAAACACGGGTGTGTAACATATAACCACGCCGGAATTCCTCAATCACATTTCCCTCTGGTACTTCATCTGATGCTGTAGTCAGGAGTGCTTCGTGTTGATTTGGATC
>RKRO01000394.1 GCA_007571355.1 Candidatus Poribacteria bacterium
CCATCTTTTGCGATGGGCAACGTTGCGGGCTTTTTTTAGGCTCATACCCGTAAATTCCGCCTGCTTGCCGAGGGGAAGTGGCGTAAAACGTTCCGCCCTGCTTGCGGAGGGTGTTTTTGCAAACGCTAAAATCCAATGCGAAGAAAGTGTTTCTTCGAGGGGGGTAGACCATTTCCATCTGACGATACCGGTTAAGGAGGGAAATTTTGCCTTCAGTTAATCCCTCCTTTTCAGGGCACCAGACGTTTCCGTTCCGCTACACATGGCTGAAGAAAGGCGTTGATGCCGTAGCAGCAAACCCTGCCATCTTCTTATCCAAAGATGCCTCTGTCACTTTAGGTGTCGGGAAAAATATGGTGGCCGCCATCCGGCATTGGTGTCGAGCATCGGGACTCATTGAAGAAGACGAAGGAACACGTGAGCGACGCGGGCAATTCGCGCTGACACCGCTCGGCGAAGCCATCTTTGACGAAAACGGCTTTGACCCATACCTTGACGATCCAGCAACTTTATGGCTGATCCACTATCAGATTGCGACCAATACCGACCAAGCAACAGCATGGTATTGGGCATTCAATGTTCTAAGGGGTCACCAGTTTACACCCTCTACATTCGCAAAAAAAGTGCATGAATGGGCACAACAACAGAAACCCTCTATGCGCCCCGCTTCCGACAATACACTGCAGCGGGATGTCAACTGCTTTATCCGAACCTATTGCCACTCGCGCCAGAAGGCTAACACGGCTGTGGCTGAAGAAACCTTTGACTGTCCGCTCGTTGAACTCAATCTCATTGCTGAATTGCCAGATAGCGATAGTTACGAATTTCAGCGAGGCGAGAAAGACACACTACCGATTGAAGTTGTCGCTTGGGCGTTAGATACGTTTTGGAAAGACGACTTATTCCAGAGGGAATCACGCCCGTTTTCAGATTTAATGTACGCCCCATCAAGTCCGGGGCGGGTTTTCAGATTAGATGAAGATACAATGACAATATACCTTGAAGACCTTGAACAACTCACCGATGGTGCGTTCCGATACGATGAGACATCAGGGCTGAAGCAGCTCTATCGACATAAAGATTTAAATCGGATGGAATTTTTAGAGAGGTATTATGGCTAATACACCCTTGTCAGAGCTCTTTCACATTACAGAACGTTTTCGGCGTTCTGTCCATCTGGAACGCGATTTTTATACCGAAAACGCGTTAGAAGGTTACATTGTAACTGTCACAGCAAGAGAGACTCTTGCACGTTTGGTTTCAGCGCAAGAGAGTGAAACAACGTCTAAAGCCTGGTCCCTCACCGGTCCCTACGGTTCAGGCAAATCCGCCTTCGCGCTTTTCGCTGCGAAACTGTTCGGAAATCCAGAGACTCCGACAACGCAGGAAGCTTTGAAATTACTGAAGGACGGGGATGCCGCACTCTATGAACAGTTTATCCACGCGAACAGTAACGGAAAACCCGCATCATCAGGTTTTTGCCCAGTGCTCATTTCCGGCGAACGCGCACCCATAGCGCTTGCACTCCTCCGCGGTTTAGAACACGGACTCAAGGTTTTCGGAATTCCAACCGCCAATTCACCCCGGCCAAAAATCAGAAACCTATTGAAAACCGCAACAAACGGGACTCCCCCGCCAGCCTCAGAAATCACTGCACTCTTTGAATCCGCAACGCGCGCGATTAAAAAGAACGGGGGACACGGCTTGTTATTGGTCATTGATGAACTCGGCAAATTCCTTGAATACGCCGCACAATACCCCGCACAAGGCGATGTGTTTGTGCTGCAAACCCTCGCTGAACTTGCAACACGCAGCGACGAGACTCCACTTTTTTTGCTGACTATCTTGCACCAGGCTTTTGAACAATACGCACACCGGCTCGCAAAATCGCAACGCGAAGAGTGGGGAAAGGTACAAGGACGCTTTGAAGACATCGCCTTCGTAGAACCCACAGAGCAGGTACTTCGCCTAATCGGTTCCGCTATCCAAGCAAAATCAGTGGACGAGAACGAAACCCTATCCGTTCCTATTGAATCGGATCTCAAACCCCGCCAATTTCATGAAGACGCAGAATTTCGTGAACTCCTACAAAACTGCCTACCGCTCCACCCGACCGTGGCACTTGTTATCGGTCCAATTTTCCGCCGGTTCGCACAGAACGAACGTTCACTCTTTGCTTTTTTGAGCGCAAGTGAACCTTACGGATTGCAAGATTTTCTTTCAAATCAGCACTATGATGGAAATGTACTCCCGCTGCTGTCACTGGCCGACCTGTACGACTATCTGAACACGACCATAGGCAGTCGACTTTACGCCTCGCGAGACGGTGATAAGTGGGTCGAGATTGATATGGCTATTAACCGATTCGAAGACTCCTCGCCAATCACAGTTAAACTCATAAAAACAATCGGATTGCTCGGTATTGTCGGAGAAGTCAGTACGAACCTGAAAGCCTCAGAACATATACTCCGTTATGCCTTAAATGATAACACAGCAGCATTCAATGAGGAGTTTGATACCGCGCTAAAGACGCTGGAAAAACGGTCAATTGTTATCTACCGTCGCCACAACGATGTCTATAAACTCTATGAAGGGAGCGACATCGATATTGAAGCATTGTACCACGAAGCGAGAGGACATCTCGACCCGCATGAGACACTCACGAATTACCTGTCAAAACTGGCACCCCCACGTCCGCTGATCGCTCGCCGACACCTGTTTGAGAAAGGCACACTCCGCTATTTTGAGGTGTGGTACACCGATCTTGAAAACTTTGATACCAACCTGCATGCACCCCTTCATGATGCAGACGGACTTGTGCTCTATACACTGCCGGCGGATGCACATGCAGTTAACCTGTTTGTTGAAAAGGCAAAGCGCGCAGCCGTTACCCAACGAAAAGAAGTTTTGATTGCAATCCCACATTCCACCCGTTTTCTCCGTGATGCCGTCACTGAACTCGCCTGCCTGCACTGGATTTCGGAAAATACAGATGACCTCGAAGGCGATGCTGTCGCAAGACGTGAACTCTCCATCCGATGGGTAGAAGCAGCGCGCAGTGTGGACACGCAACTTACTACCATTTTTAGGGGAGATAGCGAATCCCCTTGTCACTGGTTTCACGAAGGACAAGAGATAGCCATCAATACGCAACGCGCAAGAAACGAGTACCTCTCAAAAATCTGTGATGAAGTCTACCACAAGACCCCACTTCTTCGGAATGAACTCATTAATCGCCGGAAAATCTCCGGTGCGGTAACGACTGCGCGAAGAAAATTAATCCAAGCGATGCTTGAAAACGCGGACCAAGATGACCTCGGCATCACTGGCTACCCCGCCGAAAAGAGTATCTATCGCTCACTTTTGCGGCAAACCGGGATCCACCGCGAAGTCTCTGGTGTCTGGGGCTTTCACCCTCCTGAGGAGAAGGGCAAAGCACTTGATTCCCCCCCTGATAAAGAGGACAGAGACATAGGTTTCCCCCCTGCTTGCGGGGGGGCTAGGGGGGGTGATTCCCCCGCGGACAGCATGATACCGACATGGAACGCCATTGAAGCCTTCCTTGAAACCTGTGAAGGTGAACGACAACCCGTCGCGAAACTCTACGAGCGTCTCATGGCACCGCCCCTCGGTATCCGAAACGGCCCACTGCCTATCCTTCTCTGCGCTGCCATATTCCACTACAAAACAGAAATCGCACTCTATGAAAACGGGTCTTTTATTCCGGACTGGTCCATGCCGGTCTTTGAGAGACTCCTTAAAGCCCCGCAACTATTTGAATTGAAACGGTTTCAGATGACAGGAGTCCGCTCGGATCTGTTCTCACAGTTTTTTGAAGTATTCAATCCATCAACAGAAACCCAGACACCTGATCTGTTAACAGTCGTTACGCCGTTAATGCGAACCATTGCCCAACTGCCAAAATATGCGTTGACAACACAGGATTTGAGTAATAACGCAAAGAATCTCCGTAAAATTGTCCTGAATGCCCGCGAACCTGATGAACTCCTTTTTAAACAGTTGCCGGAAGCATTCGGGTTCTCATATTTTAGTACAGCGGCAGCAACAAGTACCGAAATCGCCTCGGAATTCCTGCGTGTGCTCCGAGACGCACTATCTGAATTGGAACAAGTCTATGAAAAACTGCTGAGTTTCGTCGAAGGTTGTCTTGCAGAGGTTTTCAATTTGCAATCAACGACAATAGAAGAACGGCGCGCAGAACTCGTCCGTAGAGCTGAACCGTTATTAGAGTTGGTTATTGAGACTGATCTCAAAGGATTTCTCATCCATATCCACAGCGGCGGTCACGATTCCAACAGCTGGCTGGAGGCAATCGCAACCCTCCTTATCGAAAAACCACCAAAATCGTGGAGAGACACAGATAAGGCACAATTCGAGATTAACCTGTCGCAACTCGCGCGGAAGTTCCGACACTTTGAAGCAGTGGTCTATGAAAAATTGAGTCACACTGAATCAGCAGCAGGAGAGCCCATCCGAGTCGGTATCACGGTACCAAGCGAAACCGAACAGGAACGCGTTGTTACGTTGACACCGACTGCTGATAAGCAATCCACTGAAATAGAGAGTGAGATCAAGAAGGTTTTCGACCAGTTCGACGTAGGCGACAACCCAGAGCTCCATATCGCAATCTTAGCCCGAATCTCACAAAAATGGATACAACAACTTGATGAATAGAGAGGTAAAAACATGACACAAAAAATCCGACACGTCCTCGGACTCTCCGGTGGCAAAGACAGTTCAGCACTCGCCGTCTATATGCGCGACAGAGTCCCAGAAATGGAATACTTCTTCTCCGACACCGGCAAAGAATTACCAGAGACGTATGACTTCCTCGACCGCTTAGAGGCGTTCCTCGGCAAACCGATTGTCCGACTCAACATGGACCCTGACCCCACCAAAAACCGGGATTTCGATCACTGGTTAACGCTCTACGGCGGATTACTACCTTCGTCCCAAGTCCGCTGGTGCACCGTTAACCTCAAAATTAGACCCTTTGAAGAATACATCGGCGACGATAAAGCGTATCACTACATCGCCATTCGCGCAGACGAAGAGGATAGAATAGGCTACAAACCGCCGAAGATCTCCGGTTTACATAACATCGAACCGAAATACCCATTCAGAGAGGACGGCATCACGAAAGCGGATGTCTACCAAATCCTTGAGGAAAGCGGAGTCGGTATGCCCGACTACTATAAATGGCGCACCCGCTCGGGGTGTTACTTCTGCTTTTTCCAGCGCAAATCCGAATGGGTCGGACTCTTAGAACAGCACCCCGACCTCTTTGAACTCGCCATGGCGTATGAAAAACCCAATCCAAACGCGAAAACG
>RKRO01000376.1 GCA_007571355.1 Candidatus Poribacteria bacterium
CTCGCTGTGCGCGGTGAACAATTTGAGATTTTCGGTAGCACCCTGAACTACAAAGCTGCTGTAAACTACAAGGTTACGGAAACGATGCGGTTACGCGGAAGTTATAGTACCGGGTTCCGCGCACCGACACCTGGACAGCAAAATACGTTCAATATTACCACTGAATACGATTTCGCGAAGGGAGATCTCGTTAATAAAGGAACAATTCCTTCCACCAACCCCGCTGTTGGTGTTGTGACAGGCAAGGAAGATAACTCGCTTGACCCGGAAACATCAAATAACTTCACAGGTGGATTTACCGTTGATATTTTGGGCGTAAATTTCACGATGGACTTTTTTGATATTCGCCTGAAAAACCGGTTATCGGTGTCACAACACTTTACATTGACTGCCGCGCAGAAGGCACAGCTCATCGCCGCAGGTGTAACCAGTGCAGCAAACCTGGAAACATTCCAGTTCTTTATCAATGATTTCGCTACTACAACCAATGGTATTGACTTTGTCATTACAGCACCAATACCCAACGGAAACCTCATCGCGGTGTATAACTTCACGAACGCCACAGTTACCGATCACAATCCAGACACGCTGGACGAGCATCGAATCAGGGAATTGCAAGAGAATTTACCCGAACACCGCGCCAGCCTGACTGGCGTTTACTCCATAACGGATGCGTGGGGAGTGCTCGGCCGCGCCAGTTATTTCAGTGGTTGGTTCGATTCTGAAGATTACTTACAGAATCCAGATGTGCCAGGAACTGGAGAATACACTGGAAGGGTTATTTTCGACTTGGAAACCACTTACACCGCGGGGGCCGGATTAGCACTCACGCTCGGTGGAAGAAATATCCTTAATACTTATCCCGATGAAAATCCGAATGGTGCTGATTCTGTCGGCAACAAATACGGTCAGTTCAGTCCTTTTGGGTTTGATGGGGCGTACTGGTATGCCAAAGTCGGATACAGTTTCTAAACCTATTTCCTGAAAAGTGCGATATGCTTTTCGCAAAAGACGTACTTGAAAGCCGAAATCACCGGATTGGTTTTTAACAATTACAACAAAATGAAAGAGGAGTTTGTTTATGAAAGTTACACTTCAATTTGAAAATATATTGCTGCTAGGCTGCATTGTTTTTGCAGCATATATGGGTATAGTTCCTATAGCAGTAGCACAAGAGAGTGGATCGGAAGCATCAGAAGTTGAAATGGAATCAAGTGAAGCAACACCTGAACAAGAGGTTATACGGCTTAAGAATATGGTGGTAGTCGGAACACGGGCCCAACCGCGTTCGGTGCTTGACTCTGCCGTGCCGATTGATGTTTTACCGAGTGAAGATTTCACCAAGCAAGGGGGGGCAGATTTGCCTGACCTCTTGAGAAATCTCGTCCCATCTTACAATGTCAATGCCCAGCCTATTGCTGATGCAGCGACCGTCGTTCGCCCCGCGAATCTACGCGGCTTGGCACCAGATCACACATTACTGCTTGTTAACGGCAAACGGCGGCATCGGGCCTCCGTGATTGCATGGCTCGGCAATGGGTTGTCTGATGGGGCACAAGGAGCAGACCTCTCTCCTATCCCCTCTATTGCCTTAGAACAGGTAGAGGTCCTTAGAGACGGGGCATCCGCGCAATACGGCTCCGATGCAATCGCTGGTGTTATTAATCTACAGCTCAAAGACAGTTACCAGGGTGGGGCTTTCGAAATCAAACCCGGTATTTTCCAAGCAGGTGACGGGGCTACGTATGCTCTCGCTGGAAATCTTGGTTTAGGAACCGCAGATTTGTGGACGAATCTCAGCTTGGAATATGGGGGCATGGATCAGACGAATCGTTCCGTGCAACGAGATGATGCAGCAGCACTTATATCCGCTGGAAATGGTGCCGTTGAATATCCTGCCCAGTCCTGGGGGCATCCAATTATTAGGAACGACATCAAACTTTTTGCCAACTATGGTGCCAGTATTCTTGATGATGTCAATTTTTACGGGCATGCCAACTATGCACAGAAAGAAGTTGAAGGGGGCTTCTACTTCCGGAACCCCAATACCCGGGGAGCTGTATTTAGTAACGACGGCGGAGAAACCTTGCTTGTTGGCCGCATAGCAGGCGAAGGTGAAATCCCAATCGTCAAAATAACTGACAACGTCCCCGACCCCGTTGCGCTGCAGCAAGTTTTCGATGATCCGAATCTTTTCACATTCCAAGAACTCTTTCCTGCAGGGTTTACGCCGCGTTTTGGTGCCGACACACAAGATGCATCCCTCCTTGTTGGACTAAAAGGCACAGTTGCAGAGAAATTAGGATGGGATTTAAGTGCTGCTTACGGGAGACATGCCTCTGATTTCTTTATCAGGAATACCGTTAACGCTTCGCTTGGACCCGATACACCCACTGAATTTGATCCAGGGGATTATATTCAAGCGGATACCAACATTAACCTTGATTTCACCTATCCACTGCACGATACGGTGTTCCTCGCTGCAGGCGGCGAATATCGCACAGAAACCTTTGAAATCGTCGCAGGACAGATTGAGTCTTGGGAAATCGGTCCCCTAGCAGCCCAAGGGTTTAGTTCAGGCTCCAACGGATTCCCCGGTTTTAGTGATATTGCCGAGGGGAGTTGGACACGCGCTAATTTCGCTGGCTATTTGGAAAGTCTATTGACCCCCCTGCACTTCTGGACAATTAGTGCCGCTGTCCGTGGTGAATACTTCGACGATTTTGGTAGCACCATTAATTACAAAATTGCGACAAACTACGGCATTGCTGACACGCTGAAAGAATACCTTTCGGTGGATCCAGTCGTTGACTTTAGAGTCCGCGGAAGCTACAGTACCGGGTTCCGAGCCCCGACCCCAGGACAGCAAAATGCCTTTAACGTCACAACCGAATTCGGTGAAAACAATACACTGGTAAATAAGGGCACGATTCCTTCTACACACGGCGCCGCAGGTTTGGTAGGAGGTAAAGCACTCGAACCGGAGAAGTCAAGGAACTTCACTGTTGGAACGGTTGTCAGTCATGCGATTGCTAACCTCACCGTTGACTATTTCAACATCAAAGTGGAAGATAGACTCGCTCCATCCAGAGACTTCAACCGCGGTGAAGATATTACGGAGGCACAGATCACACAACTTGTCGCTGAAGGGATCACAAGTGCACAGAACCTCCAAGAGTTCCGTTTCTTCACAAACGAATTTGAAACGAGCACTCAAGGGATTGATGTGATTCTCACGATACCCGTTCTGGAAGGTGCCTTTAGTCTCGTTTATAACTATACGGGGACTGAGGTAACTGACTACAACCCGGATATTCTCAACGATGTTCGTGTGAGACTGTTAGAAGAAGGTGTTCCGCGGCATCGTGGCAATGTGGCACTTACACAAACGATTGGCGATAATCTGGGAGTCTTGGGACGGGTTAATTATTATGGACCTTGGTACGAGAATGCTGTTGGCGAGCAAATCTACGGGGGCGCGATGTTAGTTGACTTGGAAGTGACATACGCCGTCGTTGATAACTTAGGCATCACCCTCGGAGTCAATAATGTTTTCAATGTGGAGCCTGATAATGTGACTTGGGCACGCCCTGGCATTGAGAACTTTAGGGGCTCAATCGTTGGCAGGCCCTTCGGCGAATATAGCCCTTATGGGTTTGGCGGCGCGTTCTGGTATACCAAAGTCGGTTACAGTTTTTAGCGGCTAATACTTGTATCTCTACGAGGAGGCGTGCTGTATCAGTTCGCCTCTTTTCATTTTTCAAAAGGCGGATTTAGCATGAACTATCAAAGCAGAGATGCAGAATATACAATGGGACGTAGCAAAGTAGAAACAGAACGTCTCATCAAACAATCGCAACTCTATGATGATGTAACAAGGCGTTTTTTCCTTAGATGCGGCATCTCAAAGGGTATGAAAGTCCTTGATGTCGGTAGCGGGGCAGGGGATGTAGCGTTTAGTTTGGCAGAGCTTATTGGCCCCGAAGGGCAAGTTATTGGTGTTGATGTTAACCCGGATATCCTCAAAACAGCACGAACGCGTGCAGACAAAGCGGGTCTTTCAAATGTTGAATTCGTTACTGGAGATGCTCGAGTTCTTGAACTTCCAGACGACTTCGATGCCGTTGTTGGACGACTCGTACTGATGTACATGGCGGATCCTACCGCCGCGCTCCGACACCTGGCAACACGGCTTCACCCGGGTGGAATTGTTGCTTTTCAGGAAATTGAGTTCACGCCTTACATTGCTGCGTTACATTCAGATACCCCGCTAGCAAATCAATTGATCCAATGGGCTCGCGAAGTTTTTGAACGTTCCGGTGCCCATCTCGAGATGGGCATGGGACTTTACAAAACCTTCGTTGATGCCGGTTTACCTGAACCGACTTTACATTTTGAGGCACCGATGGGCGGACATGAAGACTGGGAAGGCTACGAATATCTTGCCAACAGTTTTAGGAGCCTTGTTCCACTGATGGAGGCTTACGGGATCGCCACGGCAGATAATGTAGATGTCGACACGCTGGCAGCACGTATACAGACGGAAGTCGCCTCAGCGAAACGACCGATTATGCTGCCGCCTCACATTACAGCGTACGCATCTCTAAGAATATAAATGGTTCCCACGTATGGTGAAAGATCGTTTAGAGCGTTTGCATGCACCAAATCGCGATGCTACTTATACCTTAGGGCGCACTTCTGAAGAAACGACGCGTCTCATTGAACAATCAAAAATTTATGGTAAGTCAACGGAACGCCTTTGCAAACGAGCCGGTATATCAGAAGGGATGTGTGTGCTTGAAATCGGCAGTGGTGCCGGTGATGTCGCATTCACCCTTGCCGAACGCGTCGGAGCAACAGGTCAGATCGTTGGCGTGGATGTCAATGCGGAAATCCTTGCCACAGCTCGCCAACGAGCCACCGATGCAGGGCTACAAAACATCGAATTTATTGCAGGTGACGCTCGGAACCTGGATTTTTCAGACAAATTTGATGCTGTCGTCGGCCGGTTCGTCTTGATGTATATGGCGAATCCATCGGAAGCACTCGCGAAACTGATAACGCATCTAAAACCCGGTGGTATCGCCGCGTTTCAGGAACCTGAATACACGCTATATCCTGCTATCCAACACCCAGATACGCCGCTGATGAACCAACTCATCAGATGGATTTTAGATGTGTTTGCGCATTCCAGTGCTCACCTTGACATGGGGATCGGGCTTTACCGGGCTTTTGTAGATGCAGGTTTGCCACCGCCAACGATGTATCTTGAGTCTCCAATCGGCGCAGCAAAGACATGGGCAGGTTACCGATATATGGCGACTATCTTTCAGAGTCTCCTGCCACTCCTC
>RKRO01000248.1 GCA_007571355.1 Candidatus Poribacteria bacterium
GTTACGGACCCCGATTTCACGCCGGAAGGTGCGGTGCCTGTTGCGTTAAAAGCAGGCGGAATCACAATCCACCACGTCCGGGCATTGCACGGTTCTGCACCGAATACGTCCAATAAACCGCGTCGCTTACTGCTGTTCCAATACTGTGCAGTAGATGCCTGGCCCCTGAAAGGCATTCCCGATTGGGAGATATTTAACGACTTCATCATCCGTGGTGAACCGACAAATCAACCCCGTATGGTGGCAGCCCCGGTGCGTATGCCGGAACCCTATGCCGAGTTAAAAGGCTCCATCTACGAAGTCCAATCGCTCCTTGAAAACCCACTTTATGCCAAGAATCAGTAGGTTCTTATAAGCTCTCTATCTCTCATCTTCACGCGCAAAAAAAAATGGCGAGGCATTCAAACCTCGCCATACCAATTAACCGAAGCGTCTCAAATTTCGCAACCTAAATTTAGTTAGAGACTTGTGCGGTAAAGGCTCCGGCTCCTTCAACTGCTTTCACGAGCGCGTCTGTCTCAACTTTACCCTTTTCAACTTTCACCACAGCCGTGTTATCTGTTGAAGAAACACTCACCACTTCAGAAACGCCGCTCACCTTTGTCAGTGCAGACTGCACCGCGCTGGTACACGCACTTCACGTCATACCTGTGACAGCCAGTGTAACTTCTTCAAGGTTGGTTTCCGCTGCCGGCTGACTCGGCGTTTCCGCGGTTTGCTGCGGGGTTTCTGTCGTTTGAGTCGATGTTTCCGCTGGTTTCTGTTGGTTGTCTGCACAAGCGATAACAAGTAAAAGTGCTGCAAGGCAGACGAATACTATTCTCACATTTAACTGGCGCATCTGTTCATTCCCCTCTTATAGCGGCGATCTCCAGATCGCCTTGTCTTAATATTAGAATGTTATCCAAAGAAAAAGAAAGGGTGGGAGACCCACCCTTCTTATTCCGTAAGCATTATTTAGCAGCTTCTGCACTGAAACCAGCACCTTCAACTGCCTTCGTAAGAGCAGCAGTTGTAACTTTGCCCTTCTCAACTTTTACGACAGCCGTATTATTCGCGTCAGAAACGCTCACCACTTCAGAGACACCGGGAACCTCGCTAAGTGCAGCCTGCACTTTGCTGGTACACGAGCCTCATGTCATGCCCGTGACGTTCAGTGTGATCTCTTCAATGGCGGCTTCCTCCATGGCTTCCGCTACGTCACTGGTACTCTTCGCGTCAGATTCCATGGCGGCACCTTCTGTAGCCGTAGCAGGCGTAGACATCTCCGTCTTCTTTCCGAGCATGCCACAACCAACCATGAACGCAAAAGCGATAAGACAAACCAGCGATAACTGTACAATACGCATGGGTTTAACCTCCTTGAATAGTTATTTGTTTATACTATTTTAGCAGATATGTATTTTTTTTGTCAATGGATTTTTTCGGTTGCCAATTTCCTCTGAAACATCAGAAAATTTAACGACGCCGATAGCCAGCCTGTTCCGATAGCGCGTAGAGTTGCGAATTTTTCATGAAGCGGATAGCCTGGCCTCGCAATTTCTGTCCATACCGTTTTTCCAAGAACCGGATCCGCTCATGCCGGTCTGGAAGCGACATCCGTTTCGGAGTCTGCATCTTTAGCAACTCTTCACGAGACAATTTTTTAGCGTCCGGAGAGACTCGCTGGCCATCATAATAACACTTCGGACACAACCGGTAACGCGGATAACGCAACCGACCACAGCGACACCGTGCCGTACCCTCGTGTCCACCCAGTACCTGTTTGGAAGTCTTTTCTGCTGCCATACGTTCACCGCCGATGTACATCTAAAAACGTGAATACTTTTTGGATCCGTTGCAGCTGCTTATGGAGTGCAGCAGCCCGCTCAAATTGCAGTGCTTCTGATGCATTGTCGCGCTTAGAAACCAGCCGCTTCTGCACTTTCTCATATTCGCCATCCAACAGATCAACAATATCTGTGATCATCTCTCCATAACGTTCGCGCGTAATCCGCGCGGCACAAGGCGCATCACACCGTTTTAAGTCATACTGAAAACAGGCGCGAAACCCAGGATCCGGGACGATTTCTCCCTCACACGTACGCACCGGAAAGATCCGCTGTAAAACATCAATCGCTTCATCGGTCCAGCGCCGACTCGACAAGGGTCCAAAATATCTTGCACCATCCGGCTGCGTTTCGGACACACGATCAAGGCGCGGGAACGCCTCGCCGACATCTATCCGAATATACCAAGGGGGCCGCCCCAACTTCAGGGCTGTGTTAAAGGAAGGTTGATATTCTTGGATAAGTCGCGATTCTAAAAACAAGGCTTCCTGCTCTGAACGACAGACCTGATACCGCACATCGGTCGTCCAACGGATAAGCCGTTTGATTTTGCTCGGACGGTTTTTGACCTTATGGAGGTACGTGCGTACCCGTTTCCGCAAGCATTTCGCCTTGCCAATATAAAGGATTGTCCCTGTCGCACCGCGAAAAAAGTAGACCCCCGGATCTGACGGAACATCAACTACCATTTCTTGTGTCAGCATTTTCAATTCACACAGCAAACATCAATTTCCTCCAATTTAGCAGATGATGCCAAACAATTCAATAAAAAAATCTACTGTGAATTTCCCCATGCCTGCGGGAGGGGTTAGGGGTCTACTTCCCCCCTGCTTGCGGGGCGGGTGTTTTTGCAAACGCTAAAATCCAATGCGAAGAAAGTGTTTCTTCGAGGGGGTATCTTCATAAAAGCATCCCATTAATCCTCGGATCCACTATAAAGCACGTTGTTCTCAACCTGTAACAACCGTCTCCTCGCCAAGCATATCAATAATCTTGACAGCAACGACCGCATCGGGACGCTGCAACGCCACCGTGTATGATCCCACAATAAAATCGCTCTTTTTCTCTGGAACATCACTTTCAATAATAGCGAAATGTTCTCCGTTATAATCCGTATCAATCAGCACACAATCAATCTGTGCCCGGAAGTCGTCAATGTATTCGTCAAAAATAGTGCGGTCTATCGCCATACGCGCCAAGATCGTCGGACTGATATAGTTTGCAACGGTAATCGTGACTTTGTCCTCATCTCTCTTGAATTCAACATTCGCTTCTGCAGGGGCGTAGGTGGTAACCCCGTCGCGCTGGATATCTTTGACGACGAATTTGTTAATCGGTCGGCGGCTGTTCTCTGTCGCAAGTTCGCTTTGTAATCCGATTTCACTGCCGTTGCACAAGATTGTAATATCCCGTTCTTCATCCGGACGATTTTCGAGTTCGTCTTTGATTCCCTGAATATCTAATCGGGTAAGCGGTTTGGTGAGGTCGCAAATTTTAGCCAGCGTCCCGTTGAGACTGCCATCAAAAAAAGCGTCATTCCGCTCAGTCTCCACGCCGTATTTAGCGATGACAATGTTTCGCAGTTCGTGCTCAACCTGAAATTCGTAGTTATTCACACGGTAGTGGGCGATCCCGCGCGAATTTCCAATGTGTTTTTGTATCCGTTTCATCGTTGTCTGGATTGCACCTTTATTCAGGTCTGCGACAATCCAACGTCTGCCGAGTTTTTCCGCAACGACTGCGGTGGTGCCGCTGCCTGCAAAGCAATCGAAGACAATATCGCCTTCATTGCTTGAGGCTTTGATGACGCGTTCTACTAATTTCTCCGGCTTTTGTGTAGGATAGTTAACAAGTTCACTCTGTGGAATGTGGCTTCCGATCCCAATATCATGCCACCAATCCTCAATAATTTTCCCACCTTTTGCAACTAAATCATTCATGCGCGCCTGACGACTTTCTATACTCCGAGTTTTACTCACCGAAAGTGAAGATTTGCCTCCAATTGCGCTTCCTTCTTTATATGGCACTCTTACGGCATCCGCATTAAAAATTGTGTTATCTGATTTCCCATAATATAGCAAAATATCATGTTTACGCGGAAACCACTGTTTGGTATTGCTAGGCCCTGTATATGCCCATACGATTTCATTCCGAAATTGATCAGTGCCTAAGACCTCATCCATAATCAACTTAAGAGAGTGACTCATCGTAGGATCGCAATGCAGATAGATAGAACCCTTATCCGACAGCAATTCTTGCATTAAAATAAGCCGTTCATACATGAATTGGAGGTAGTTGTCATTTGCCCAGATGTCGGTGTATTGCGTCTGTTCAATAACAGAGTGCCCTTCCGCCTCCACTGCTTCCTTTGTCCCGCGTAACGCCACCTTTCGCACATAATCTGCCCCACTTGCAAACGGGGGATCGATGTAGATAAGGTCAACCTTGCCACGAAACCCCTGCACAAGCAGTGCCGAGAGAATTTCTTTATTGTCGCCTTGAAAGACGAGGTTTGGCCCCTCTAAAAAACCTTGATATGTCGGGGATGTTTGGGGGTTTTCGATGCCATAGGTTTCCACCAATTGGGCGGGATAGTAGTTCACTTTGTCAATCGCACGTTTGCCGACCCAGTGCAGCATCGGTCTCCCTTTAACAGGGGTGATTTTCATTGCGTCTCCTCTCATAACTAACTTCCTGTAGCATAGGTTGCTGGATTTGCTACTTACAAATTCTACACGTTCTAACGAAGGCTTAGGGTTTCCTCACCCCAGCGGGGTGATATGTCTATAGAAACTATGTCTATAAATACTTGGCTTGGGTTATTATAGTGAAACCCGAAATAGATAGACGTATGCGTAGCACAAACTGTTAGTTTGTGTTTCCAATTTTCCTGTGTCGTGTCTTGTAGCATAGGGAACCGTTGGTCTCCTGTGCATCTGTAGCATAGGAAGCCTTTCGTTTCCCGTGCCAATGATATAGTAGGTTTTAGAATTAATTTCAGACTTCACATCGGTGCGGTTCGGAAACCGCACCTACCAGGGAACGGCTGAGGATGTGAAAGTATTTACGGAATCTACTATATTTGAAAAAATCAAACAGAAGATGATACAACAAACATCTTTCATTTTTGCGAAAAGTTCGGTATGTGCCTTGTTATTTTTCAGCGCGAAGCTGCACAACCTAACAGGTTATGCTACAAAAGGCAGCTTGCGTTATTTTAATAACCATCAGTTTGCAACGTATCCCCGTTGCGGATCCACGCGATGACTGCACTCAGATCCGCATTCTCTTGCACCCCTATGCCGTCCCCTGTTGCATAGATAACGCGATAGGTGAAGCGTGCATCGGGTTGCAACCGTTCCAAACGTTCAACGGCTTTCCGTTTCGCTACGACTGTGGGGTCTTCCCGCTCCTTTTCAGATTTGATTTCGACGATGTAAAATTCGCCCGTGTGCTTGACGATGACAAAGTCAGGGAAATACCGGTGAT
>RKRO01000196.1 GCA_007571355.1 Candidatus Poribacteria bacterium
ATTTATTACTCCCCAAATTGTTATCTTTGTCGCATAACCTGTTAGGTTGTGCATCTTCGGGCGCAGGAAACCAACAACCTATGCCACGAAATGCTGCGTATACTGAACATTTTTCAATGAAGAATAGCAGATGAATCTCCAAAATTGTGTCGGTAGCAACTTGGGTTACTGTTAACTGAAAACTAATAATAAAATGTATACGTCGGTCTATCAAGGACAATGCTTAAGATATTCCAGAAGCTTCCCATGACGAAATCGCCGAGTACCAATCCGAGGAACAGCGGCACAGTTTTGCGATAGAGACCGAGCCCACCGTATTTTAGGATGCTCCATTTCGCGAGTGCGCTGATGGCAAACGCTGCCCAGAACAGATGAAGATGGAAGGAGACCCCATAACCGAGTGGATGGATCGGCCACCAGAACAGGCGGCTCCGTACAGCAGAAAGTAGGATTGTAACACAGAAACCGACACTTATCGCGGCGATGTGCCCGCTATTCGGATCCTGTGGCGAAGTGAGCCACCCTTCAAGGAAACGATATGCCCGTCCACCAAAACTGTTAATCTGTCCACCGACCTTGCCAGAATTAACGCCAAGTTCAAAAAAGGTGTCTACCAGCATGAAGATGCACAACGGCATCGCGATGACAGTCAAAGTAAGCATCAGTCGAGAGAGTCCTTTCACGTCGAGCCTCCCGCGTTCGGCGAGTTTAAAGGCTTCGAGTTGGTGCGGCATCGGATGGCTCCGATTGTCTCTATTGAACCAGAAAAAGAGCGAAAACCATGTCAGGTTTCGTGCGCCGATCCGACGCGTACCGAGTATGCTAACGAGGCTGTGGTGGGGTCCGATAAAGGTCGTCGAATGGATAGGGAAGCCGATTTGTGCGCGAATTCGCGTCAACGGGATCGCAATCGTCGCGAAATGTGCAACGAAAAATAGCACGGCGATCCACATTGCCATGCCACCGCGCATCGCAAATCCAACGATGAATATACCACCGAGAACGATCCCCAGAAATGCTGTTCGGTAACGCATCGGCTCTTCCGCATCTGCTATCTGTTTCGATACAAATGCTGTGTGGAATGCTCGCCAAATCTGCCGACGCGTGCCCCACAACGCAACTGCACAGATACCGATATACGCGCCGATATTCTGTTCATAAGGATAAGGAAAGCCAGGGATATTTTCCAACCCAGTGAGAATAGCAACAAAATACTGGACTTTATAAAGAAAAAAGAAGAGCAGACACGATGTGAGCAGTTCGAGCGGCATCAGGAACCCGAGTCCGACAGCGAACGGATAGACGATAATTGCATTCCCGCCACGGAGAAGGGCTGTCCACGGTCTTTCGGTGAAGAGTCCGGTGAGCGGTATGTGTTTATTCGGAAAAGCCGGAATCGATGGGAAAAAGATGTTGAGCCCATTGACGAGGCTGATGATCGCTGCGACACCGAAGCCACACCACATCGCGCGACTCCGTAAGAATCGGTTTGTGTTGTAAGCGAGTTGATACGGCAGCTCGACAATCGGATACACGAGACGTTCTTGTTCGGTCCACCGTTTGCGGATGATGACGTTGATACACTGCATTACGAAGATAAGCGCGAAGGTGAAGACGCACCACCAGAATGTTGGGATCAACCATTTCATGAGATAGTATACTTCAAAGAAAGGCGTATCGCCGAGATAGAAACCGCGGAGCACACTCGGATCGTTGATTGTCAACCAGTCCGGTAGATAACCCCAGAACAGTTCGCGCCACTCGTTTTCAGGCGTGCCAAAATAGAAGGCATGGACAATAATCGAAACAAGCGGGAGAAACATGTCGTAAGACATGAAGAGCAGCGTTATTGACATCAGGATATAGAGGCTAATCAACTCACCACTTGTCAGTGCCTGTTTCGCAGCGTACTTTTTTAAGCCCATATTGAACACCGCGATAACAAGGAGCGTGAAAACGACACTATAGAACGGTGCCATCAGTGTTGGGAAAGTATATCGAAGAGCTTCACATTCAATATGCCATTTATAGATGAGCGGCAGGAGTAGCAACGATATGAGGATAGGTCGCAAGGTGATTTTTTCGTGCGTTGGCATAAGGAGACATCGTGAGCGTTAGAAGGTGGATAAACAGTGCATAAAAAGACTTAACATGTTATTAAAAAAAAGTGAACCGTCTCCTTATATTTTACGTTTATTTACATAAAAGTTCAAGAGCGTATGTTATCAGCGGAAAGGGCATAGAAACATGAAAATCGCACAAGTTGAAGCGTTTGCACTTCGATATCAAACCGAGCAACCATCCGAGCAGCTGTCCGAAAATTATTTTTTGCCAAAAGAAGGGTGGCGTTGCATTTATGCGCGACACCACGAAACGATGGTCGTCAAGATTACGACATCGGACGGCATCGTCGGCTATGGCGAAGGGCAGAGCCCTGTCTCGCCGCGGACATCGAAAACGGTAGTCGAAGACCTCTGCCGTCCGATATTGATGGGACAAGACCCGTTTGACGTAGAGTACCTCTGGCAACGCATGTTCACAGCGATGCGGGAGCGTGGACACTATACCGGCTTTTATATCGATGCGCTCGCGGGATGCGACATCGCACTCTGGGATATCATCGGTCAGGCAACAGGGAAACCGGTTCACAAAGTGCTTGGGGGTCGGTATCGTGACAGGATTCCGCTGTACGCAGGTGTCGGTGGCAGTTCACCGAAGGCGGCTGCAATACAAGCAGCTGAATACGTTGCAGATGGTTACGGTGGTTTGAAGATTCACTCGACGCATAGCCGCGCCGAGATTTTAGAGATCGTTGCAGCTGTCCGGGAACGGGTGGGCCCAAAGATTAAACTGATGGTCGATCTCCATACGCAATACAGCGTGCCAGAGGCGACGCTGCTCGGCCGCGGGCTTGAGGCGTTGGACGTAATGTGGTTAGAATCACCTACAGTACCGGAGGACATTCCCGGCCAAGCAGCACTATCAACAGCGTTGGATATGTCTGTCGCTATCGGGGAGTGGACGCGCACGCGTTTTGAATTGCGTGAGGTTTTTGAACGCCGCGCCTGCGACATCACGATGCCAGATATTGCACGCACCGGACTCACAGAAGGGAAACGCATCGCAAGCCTTGCGGATACCTATAACATCCCCGTAACACCACACATCGGTGGTGGCGGTATCTTGTCCATCGCCGCGACGATCCAATTCTCAGCGGCGATCCCAAACTTCCTCATCATGGAACATTCCCCAGGTGCTTATGAGATGAAAGGGCAAATCACCACGCGAAAACCGCCGGTTCAAGATGGCGCATTTGTTCTTGACGATACCCCCGGCATCGGTGTCACCATTGACCCAGAGGCATTAGAGGCGTTTGTAATACGTAGTTAATACAGTGGAGCGGACGCAAAAATTACTGACAACTGAAAACGACTAATACCCTTTTTCTTTATCGACAATGTTGATTAACGGTTCGTCGTTCACGTATCTGTGCATGTTCTCAATAAAGAGTTCCATTGCGCGTTTGGCAATGTTCTGCGATGCGCCGGCAGTATGGGATGTTAGAATCACGTTTGGGAACGTCCAGAGCGGGTTATCCGGTGGACACGGTTCAGTATACGTGACGTCCAACCCGGCACCAGCCAACTTTCCGCTCTCAAGTGCAGCGATCAGTGCCTCTTCGTCAATTACTCTACCGCGACTGACGTTTACCAAATAACTCCTGTCTGGCAAGGCATCAAATTCGGCGTGTGAAAGCAATTTATGGGTCTCCGGTGTAATGGGGCAACAGACCGTTAGGACATCGGAACGGGGTAGAAATTCCGGTAGCCAATCGAGTTGTCCGAGTTCATCGACGGTGTCTGGTTTTTCCATCGGTTCAGGATCGACGGCAATCACGTTGAAATCAAAGGCTCTTGCACGTTGGGCAACTGCTCTACCGATGCCACCAAGTCCAAGAATCCCCATCGTCATTCCGGATACTTCAACACACGGTAACCATTTCCACTTCTTCTCGCGCATCAAATTGAGTTGTGTATTGATGCCACGCGTCAGTGCCAATAGCAGTGCGAATGCGTGTTCGGCGAGTTGGGGACCATACAACCGTTTGCTGTTTACGAGTGTGATAGCACTCTTCTTGAAAGCCGGATACATGGAGCCTTCGACACCGACGAAAGGCTGCATCACCCATTGCACGGATTCAGCAAACGGAAAGTCCGCTTCTGGAATTCGTCCGTAGAGAATCTCAACATCCGAAAGATGGTCGCGAAGCTGCGCACCTTCCGGCAAAAAGGTTATTTCCATCTCCGGGGGTGCGCCCTGCAGCATATCCGCAACCTCTTGGCTGATAGCACTGGCAATCAGGACCTTGATTTTAGCCATTAATATTCTCCTTTATTGTGGTTTTGCGAGGATTTTACATAAAACGAATGCATCAATAGGGGCGCGCTTGTTGGTCAACCCGACTCGACAATAGATCCATAGGAAACGGTAGTGACACGGGAATTGGTTTAGCGTCTGGGAACAGCGAACCCACTCTCGGTTTCAACACCTTGCCGAGGTAAGCCTCTACACCGTCGCGGAGGTATGGCAATGTATCTGTCCAGGTAACGAGCAAATTCAGATGGGCATACTGTTGAATTCGAGGATCTGTGTTATGTGCTGTGAGTCGCTCCCTAAGATTTCCCTGCCCGACTTTGACTGTTACAGGATTCCCGAACTGATCCCAGTACCATATGATATAGATTCCTACAAAATTATCATAGTAACTGTGACTTAAATCCACGCCACGCAATGAACACCACGCGTTGTTTTCACATTTTAGCCAAAATAGATTCATTATCGTTTGATTTATCATTTTGTTACCTCTTCTGGCACTCGCCGATAAGCAGCCGCGTGTATTCTATATTCGTCATTCGGAACGCCTCTAAATACGTAAGTTCCGTCGTCGAATTGGCGCGCCCATTCCAAGAAATCGCTCAACGTTTCAACAGGTTCGGATTCAGTTCTCGCCATTCAGTGTAATCCTCTCAAGACAAGGTGAATCAGTTATATTGTGCATAGAATTTATCCTGCGGTGCTAACGGGTGTTGAAAATTAATGTATCACACAAAGCGGAAAAATGCAACGCAAATTGGTTTTTGTTCAGTTAACCGATGTGGCATCCGCACTGAAAAATGTGGTATAATTGCCTGGAGATCAAAAACCGATAAAACCGAAAACAACCAATAAATTTACCAAAAAGGATTTTCAAAATGCGGAGTCGAAGCGTTCCAGAAGCACAGAATAAAATCCAAGTTATAAAGTATCTTGATG
>RKRO01000342.1 GCA_007571355.1 Candidatus Poribacteria bacterium
TTCTTATAGTAAAGCCAATAATTATGGAAACACATCAAACCGAAGTGATGCCTCTCTGTTTCCCCCCTGATAAGGGGGGTAGGGGGGTTGTCTTCAGAAAAGTGTGCCATTAATTCTCGGATCCATTATAAATCAACACCGACACAGAACGACACGACAACCATGAACGTCAAAAACCGAACCATCTTCTCAAACGACAACTTACCTGTCCTACGCGGCATTGACACCGAATCCGTCGATCTGATCTATCTTGACCCGCCGTTCAATTCCAATCGGAACTACGCTGCACCCATCGGCAGCGCAGCAGCAGGCGCAGCCTTCAAAGATACATGGACCCTGTCCGATGTAGACAACGCATGGCACGGCGAAATAGCCGACCGCCAACCCGCGTTATATCAGGCGATTTCACAACTATGCAATTCGGGGGTGGAACGGGCATTTCATATCGTTTTGAGACTGAATCTGAAATGGCATTGATCCCTTTTTTCGGTATTTATGCTGCGAATCAATGGATCAATGTTTCAACAACACGCAACACATTATTAGATGCGACTGATACCGGATTTAATGGCCAAGGTGGTATTGAAGTCGCTTTTTCACAGCAAATGAGCATTATAGGGCTTTGGAACTTTTCCTTCTCAAATCCTTTATCAACGTTCCAAATTAGTCTTAATTTTCGATAACCTCAACTGTGAGGAGACTTCGGGCCCCTCCTATTCCAAAGGAAAAATCATACCAAGCAGAGAAGATGCTATACAAGATATGCAAGAGGAAGTTGATAGGTTTAAGGAAAATCTCTATCAACTTATGATTCACATCCGTAACAATAATTTTGCGATTCAGCGTATTGATAGAAATACCCAAACCCTAAGAGAGAACAACAATTTCTTAGATAACATCATCCGCCTCACATTCGGTATAGAAGAAGAGAAATAGCAAACCATGCGAAACATCAACTTTTCAAATTGGTAGTTTTCATCCATAGCCGCCCGTAGAAACTTGTTAAAGATATTCGTTTCTCTGTAGTTGTATTTATAGCAGGCCTCTGCAAGATACAGGGGCGTGTATGGTGCTGAATAGTAATGATGTGAACCATACCAAGCCCGTTTGACGAAGACCAAAAACCTTCAATCGTATTGGTATGCATCTCACCGGCTTCCCATGTTTCGCTCCTGTTGAGCGTTTCGTGGTTCCTTATCTCTCTACCGATCTCGTTGTAGCCTTTATATGGGTCGGTATAGAGTTCTGAAGCGTCCGTTTTGACGAACTTCTTGATAAACTTGGCAATTGTACCACCTTTGGCGTTCTCTACTATTTTCGCGACAACTTGACCGCCTCTGGCGACCGCACCCAATACAACACGTTTCGCTGTGCCACGCCCGCGTTTCGGTTCACCGGTTTCTTTATCGTCGTTTTTCTGACCTTTCCCACCGATATAGGTTTCGTCTGCTTCAACGATCCCTTGTAGAAAGACGTTATCCTTCCCCATCTCGGCGCGAATCGCCATCATCATACGCCAACACGCCTTTTGTTTCAAGCCAAGATCACGAGCCAACTGACAACTTGAGAGGCTTTTCTTGGCGTTGGTCTCCATTAGTGAAATAGCAAGAAACCACTTCTCCAGCGGTATTTTCGTCTCTTGAAAGAGTGTGCCGTGTGTCACCTTGAACGTTGACTTGCAAGTATGGCAGTTATAGCGTCCGATACGCCCCTCAAGCCGTTCTTTTTCCTGTGGACGCACAATGCGGACATTCTGGCGATCCTTGCCATCTGAGACGCTCCAAATAGTCAATGCAATCCGCTTGTGTCGGGAACATCTCCATCACTTCTATGAGGTTCATCAGAAAACGCCTCTTTTAGGCGTTGCTTTTTTCTGGTGAATTCTGATACAATACTTAGACAAGTGTAGAACCAGAGAAAAGCAACTCGCTTTTGGGTTCGATAGGGGGCTACCAACCCCTATTTACTTATCATTATTATACCATACCAACCCTTTATTTACAAGGGTTTAGAGCACTTTTTCCCAACTTTTCCCAAGTCCAAAACGACTAATTCCGTTTTATTATGTTCAACCTATCTAAAGACGAAATCACTTTTGAAGTTGTAAAAAATTTTTGTCGAGAGTGGCCCGAAGGCGTGTGCGTCGAGTATAAACAGGAAATCAAAGATATTCCGAAAATCGTATCCTCTTTCGCGAACACACAAGGTGGGATTTATATCATTGGTGTCAAAGCCAATCAGACTGATAACAAAGTCGTGTTTCCGATTGAAGGTATTCTGGATGCTGTTGGTATTGAAGAAAGGATTACGCAGAGCGCGTACGAAGGTATTTATCCTCCAGTGATACCGGAAGTGATAAAAATTGATGTCCGTGAGTCTGGTAATGTTGTTATTATCGTTCGCGTTGATGAAAGTGCCAATGCACCGCATGCAATTCAAAATTCGACAAGAGTTTATATTCGTGTTGGAAGCGTTACGCAACCGTATCAAAAACCTGAACTCGCTGAAATAGATCGTATAGAATACCTGTTAAAACGCCGTCAAAATACAAAAGGAGTTGTCCAACAAGTTCTTCACAGAATTGAGAATCGAATGGAACGGTTTTTCAACATGAATGCACCCATCATGAAGTTGATTGCGCGCCCCGTGTTTGTGTATCGTCCCATAACATCCCCCGCAGCGATTTGTGGTTTATACCTGGCATATAATCATATAAAGAGAGTCCCTGGCGGGGTTTGTCATTTTTTAGAGCCGTCCCACCGTAACAATCAGTTAAGCAATAACTACTTCGAGTTGAATCAATATGGAATTGTGTATTATGCAACAAGTCTCTACGAAAGCGAAGAGGGAATTAGCACACATCAATTTGTGGATGGGATTAGTGAATTATTGAAACATGCTCAGGGGCTTTATGGTGAGTGTGACACCTTCGTAAATATTGAGGTGAGTGTCGAATTGAAAAATGTGTTAGAACAGAAATTGTCGAATAATTTGGGCAGAGGTTCTACTATACCTATTTACGCCGACCTCGTTTGCTATGATTCAGAGGTTTTTGCATCAACATCAAAGACCTATTTATCCCGTGATCTCAATGATTCAGCACATCAAAAGGCTATTTTTGAGGAATTAATATTGCAGTTGTTGTGGGCGTTCAATATACCGAGCAATGAAGAATACATTATAAAATGTGTGAGAGAAGTTATAGCACTCCGCATTGGTGAATAAATTTACAGTTTGGATTAACTTGTGATAGTAAAAAGTAAAGGAGATATTATCGTGTCAGAACGGAATACACCGAATCTTGTTTTCGTCATCACGGATGACCAAGGCTACGGCGATCTGGGATGCACTGGAAACCCCGTTATCAACACCCCGAACCTTGACGCGCTCGCCGATCAGAGCGTGCAACTACAAAACCTGCACGTCGGTCCCACCTGTTCCCCGACACGCGCCGGAATTATGACAGGACACTACTGCAACTCCACAGGGGTATGGCATACCATCGGTGGACGTTCACTCCTCCGCAGCGACGAAATCACAATGGCGGATATCTTCCGACGCAACGGCTATAAAACCGCGATGTTCGGCAAGTGGCACCTCGGCGACAACTACCCGTTCCGTCCACACGACAGAGGCTTCGACGAAGCCCTCTACCACGGTGGCGGTGGTATCAGCCAAACCCCGGACTATTGGGGCAACGACTATTTCGACGATACCTATTTCCGCAACGGGTCCGAGCAACCCTTCGAGGGGTACTGCACGGATGTCTGGTTCCAAGAAGCGATGGCGTTTATTGAACGGCAGGCTGAAAGCAGTCAGAACCGTCCCTTCTTCTGTTATCTCTCTACAAATGCACCGCACGGGCCGTTCCGGGTTCCCGACGCTTACAGCGAAGTCTACCGAAAGAAGGATGTCCCAGCGGATCGTGCGAACTTCTATGGCATGATAACCAATATTGATGACAATATGGCGCGGTTACGGCATCACCTCCGAGTCCTGGGACTTGAGGAAAACACCATCCTAATCTTCATGACCGATAACGGTTCTGCGGCTGGGTGTGACCTGGGTACAGGGCAGTTCGTTACGTCAGGCTACAACGCTGGAATGCGCGGTAAAAAAGGATCGCCTTATGAAGGTGGACATCGCGTACCACTGTTCATGCATTGGCCCGGCGGCGGCTTCACGGAAAAGCAAGAGGTACATGAGCTTACCGCAAACATCGATTTATTGCCGACGTTAATAGATCTCTGTGATCTTAAAGTCTCTTCGAGTGCAAGTTTCCACGGCACGAGCATCGTTCCACTGTTGAGAAATGAGACGGAAACGTGGGAGGAACGGGTGATTGTCACCGATTCGCAGCGCGTCGAGAATCCGATTAAATGGAAGGACAGCGCGACGATGTCGCAACGGTGGCGCCTTATTAACGGGAAAGAACTCTATGATATTCAGGCAGATCCTGGACAGACGCACGATATCGCCAACGAACAACCAGAGATCGTTGCCGAACTCCGCGAGCATTACGAAGCATGGTGGAAATTGGTCTCAAGACGTTTTGATGAGGACTGTCCCATTGTCATCGGCACACAAAACGAACCCGTTACCTGTATCACAACACACGATTGGCATGGGGAGGCACACGCATGGAATCAGGGAAGTATCCGTCGCGGTATGACGTGCAACGGTTATTGGGCGATTGAGATACCTGAAGATGGGGCGTATAGTTTTGAACTGCGCCGCTGGCCCTACGCCGAAGACAGGGCGATAACAGACGGGATCCCGGGCGAGCAGATTGATCTCTACAACGGGGGGAAAGCGTTAGCACTAACGACAGCGCAGATTCGGGTTGGAGATCAGACAGCAACACAAGCCATCGCACCCAATGCAAAAGGTGTGACATTTACGTTCAACCTCGCTGCCGGGCAGACACGGCTTCACACGGAATTAACCGATGAAACCGGTGAATTGGCAGTCGGCGCGTATTACGTGTATGCAAAACGGGTGATCTAATCCGTGGATTATCGTAAAACCAGTAATTATTGAAACCCATCCTCTCGAATCGGTGTCCTTCTGATTCCCCCCTGATAAGGGGGGTTAGGGGGGTTGTGTTCCTAAAAGTGTGCAGTTGTTTTTGGATGTTACGATATTGAAACCCATCCTCTCGAATCGGTGTCCTTCTGATTCCCCCCTGATAAGGGCGGGGTTTTTGCTGGGGTGTTTCTTCAAGGGGGGTTGTGTTCCTAAAAGTGTGCAGTTGTTTTCGGATATTACGATAATAGGTAGGAATGGTTACCCTTCAAA
>RKRO01000073.1 GCA_007571355.1 Candidatus Poribacteria bacterium
GTATTAGATGTGGCCCAACAGGAATCGGAGCCGAGTGTAGAGACGCTGGCGCCACAAGCAGGAAAATCTCGCCCCCCCCAAAAAAAGAAGCGGTAATTGGAGTGCTGATGAGATGCTGAAACAACATTTCGAGCAACCTGTCCGCTTCGTCACTTATACCGGTCTAAAGGACCTGTCCGTAGTCAGAACGAAACCCTATATAATATGGGGAAAAGAAGCCAAGGGTAAGACGATGATCGTGTCGAAATTAGACATTTTGTTTGCATTTCCGAAGGAAAAGATGTCCGACCTGAAACCGCATATAAAAGTCAGGGCACCGTTGAAAGCTGAGAACCTTCAACCGATTGAAACCGTAGCGGAACGGTACAGCGTTGATGACGAACTTCTTGGGCAAGCGAGGGATAACAAATCCAACGTGAACATTGTAACGCGCGCCGGATACGTATTGAGCGGTTGGATCCAGCAATTTGACAAATATGTGCTTTACATGCGAATCGGCGAAAAGATGGTGATCGTATACCGCCACGGTTTGTATGATTTCACAGTTGCTGGACAATCCGAAGACGCGTCATAGGTATCAATTTACGGACAAAATGGAATGTTGATGCGGTCAATATTGGCTGGGATCATGTCGTTGTATTTTCTCAAAACGGCACTATGCTTGCTACGACGCTGAATTCAAGTCGCGCTACTCAGGATTACCGATTTACTGTGCATGTATGGGCTATCCCTGATAGGAAGTTGAATTTTACGCTCAAAGGGCATACGGATAAAGTTACGACCTTGGCGTTCACCCGTGATGGGAAAGTGCTTGCAAGTGGAAGTGATGACCACACGATTCGATTGTGGGATACCAGCACTGGGACTCAGATATTATAGTGGATCCGAGAATTAATGGGACACTTTTAGGAAGAGAACCGCCACGAAGAAACATCCCCTTATCAGGCGGGCATCAGAGGGGCATCGCTTCGACGTGATGTGTTTCCATAACTTCGGGCTTTACGATAATCATGATGTCGTTAGATTTGTGAGCGGCAAGGGGCCTGTCGGGTTTCGCTGCGCTCTACCCGACCTACGATGGATCAGGGTGATATGTCCGCTCAGCCCTTATCCGAAAACCCTCCCATTTGGGTTCGGGAGTCCTGGGTGCTTTTGAGGAAATATTCAAAAATTTCAGAGTATTCAGAGTCCATCGGAAAATTATAGGATTGTGAAAGCGGCTGGGAACGCTTGCTATGACTGATATTTGGGCAATTTTAGGTGTCCGTATTCGGAACTGTACCCTGAAAATTTCAGCGTACTCAGGAAAAGGAGAAAAACAGTGAAAAAAAAGGGACGATCTCACTCCCAGCTGCACTGCGTGGACAGTTTGATGAATCAGAGAAGGATCAGGCAGAATTAGAGTCGGATTTGGGAGATATGTTTAGGGCATGTTAGTGGGGTGAATGCCCTGGCGTTTTCACCGGATGGGAAGACACTTGCAAGCAGCGGCGAAAACGGGGCTATCTTCCTCTGGCACCTACCCAAACAAAGATATTCCTGTTCAAGCAACTGCGTTTCATTTTTCCCGTAAGAAGGAGCAAATCAATGAAAACGAAACATATACTTGCCATTTTTATTTTATTGTTATTTTGCACGGTATTTCTCCGTGGTGTGATTGCCCAAGACAGTACGCAACGGTATTTACCCGAAGGTGCAAAAGCACGTCTCAGCAAAGGAGTGATCCGTGGCATAAGTTTTTCACCCGATGGTGCTCAAATTGCAGTCGGCAGTGCTACCGGCGTTTGGCTTTATGATGCGCACACCGGGGCTGAACGCGCCCTATTTACCGATCATGTATCAGAAACAGGGCTCGTGGCATTCTCGCCCGATGGTAAAATATTAGCGACTGTGTGGCTTGACCGTCCAATCCTACTGTGGGATGTAGCTACCGGCAATCTTGTGAAATCCATCAGAGGAACGAGACCGGTGGATGTAGCTACCGGCAATCTTGTGAAATCCATCGAAAGACCAGTATTCTCGATACCGACAGTATTGAGAATACTTGAAGATAATAGAACCCTCCTCTGTGAATATAAGAACGGTTCCTTCCAATTATGGGATATTACAACTGGGCTTAGAATAAAGCATTTCAATCCGAGGTCTCCGTTGTATACAAGCCAGTTTAGACGCGTATGGACATCCACCTTCGGATCTAAGATTATCACGGGTAGTTTATATCTTAATAAAATTCAGGACGATGGGGTTTATGCAGTTCTCTACAAGAATGGCAAAATTCGCTTGAAGAATGCCACGACCGGCAGGCATCTGAAGACGCTACGAGGAGGCCCCAAAGGTTACTACGGCACCCAATTAGTGTTCTCGCCAGATGGTGCCACTCTCGCTGCTAGTGGACATCCCGGGACCCAAGTGTTCTCGCCAGATGGTGCCACTCTCGCTTCTCGTATTTTTCTTAACACTATGCATCTCTGGGATGTTAGCAGCGGAAAATCACTGATAGACTGGGATGTTAGCAGCGGGAAATCACTGATAGACTCAATGCAATACCTAAGAGCAGCAGGGATACCCATCTTCTCTGAAGATGGCAAAACTGTGGCTTATCAGCAATTTTTGGATAAAGTTATGTTGTGGGATGTCGGAACGAAAACGTTTCGCACCATGTTTGGGAAGGATTTAGACGTTTCGATTCAGGAGTTGGCATTTTCACCTGCTGATAATGATCGGGTTGCAAGTGCTTCCGCAAATGGTGAAATCCGAGTCTGGGATGCTAACACAGGTGAAGAGTTGGCTGCTTTTTCAACGGGACATACACCACGGCTTACCGCGTTGGCGTTTTCGCCTGACGGCAACACGCTTGTGAGTGGACATGGTCGCAGGATTAAGTTGTGGGATGCGCTCACCTTTACGCAACTTTCTAACGGTGTAGCCCCCAAGGCTCCGATTGACGCGTTGGTATTTTCACCCGACGGCAACACAGTAAACGGCATAAAAGCGTTTAGATATGAAAAAGAAACCCGCGGTCTAATCATCAAGAAGGTCATCAACGAGGGGGTAAAGAGCACATTGAGTTCATGGAATGCGCGGACAGCAGATAAATTGTCCGATTTACCCATCGAATCATACCAAGGAGAAGCACCAGTGGTTGAGGCACCAATGATTCCTAATCAGCCCAGAACATCGTTTTCTCCTGTTGGTGATGTACTTGTGTTTTCTCAGAATGGCAACAGGCTTGCCACAGCTGTAAATTCAAAACATGCGCCTGAGGCTTACCGATTCACTATACATGTATGGGATATCCCTGATGGGAATTTGAATTGTACTTTCAAAGGACATACAGATAAAGTTACGACCTTGGCGTTCACACGTGATGGCAAAACACTTGCCAGCGGGGGTGCCGATAGAACAGTTCAGTTGTGGGATATAAGCACCAAAACCCGTATCTTAAATCTCCCCTCAGGTAAGATTCGTGACTTAGCGTTTTCTACGGATGGTAAGATACTTGCAAGCATTGATAGTACTTACGCCATTGAACTGTGGGATGCTGCCACCGGCAATAAGCTAGCTTCTAGTGAAGGACAAAGCAATTATCGTAACGTTGTATTAGCGTTCTCCACAGATAGCAAAATCCTCGCATGTGGAGGTCGGGACGGAACCATTTGGTTGTGGGATATTGCCACCGGTGAAATGTTCGCTACATACAAAGGACATGTTTCTCGGGTTGAAACACTCGCGTTTTCGTCAGACAGCAAAATGCTTGTAAGTGGCAGTGGGGATGGCGCAATT
Source organism: Candidatus Poribacteria bacterium (assembly GCA_007571355.1). Lineage (GTDB taxonomy): Bacteria > Poribacteria > WGA-4E > WGA-4E > WGA-3G > WGA-3G. The sequence goes on from RKRO01000073.1 coordinate 3,784, forward strand.
TTCGTCTGGAACGTCCCGCATTAAGGATTTGTATATTGTGTTAGCAATGGCACTACGACTTTGCCTGTTGTGAAATGGATACAACTTCATCTCTAATTCGGCGTAAGGGGATATACAGACACAGCGTCGCGATGACCAAGATACCAGCCAGCACTGCGTAAGGATACGCTTCTTTTGCATACAGCCAGCCGCCGAGAAGAGGTCCCAAGATCCGTCCTAAACTTAAAAAAGCGTCCATAATGCCGATAGCAGTACCTTGCCCAATCTGAGTTTGCTTGGAAATCCACGATGTATTCGTCGGGCGGATCAATTGGTTACCGATGCCAGCAATGGTGAGATACAACGTAAGCGAGGCAAAGGAGTCAGCTGCGAGCAATAGTGCCATGCCGAGTGCATTGAGCAGCAATCCCGTGAGAACGATACTCCGCTCTCCAAACTTATTGATTAACCTCCCGAGCAATCCACCCTGCAGCGGCACCACAATCGCCCCCATAACCATGAACATCCATCCCATTTCCCGATTTCCATAGTTCCACTTATCTTCGATGAACAGTGGAAAAGTCATCTCCAAGCCTGCGAAACTGAAAGTTGAGAAGAATGCGACAAGAAATAGGGGACTCAGTGGTGATTTTAAAGTCGTCTGATGCCATAATTCCCTGGGGGAGATCCATTCGTGTCGATCTTCACTGAGGCCTTTCCGGAGCGATTCTGGCAGTAAAATAAGCGCGAAGAGAAAGGTAAGTAACGACAGCCCGCCTGCAACAAAGAACGGCATGTTATGGCTGCCCATGATGCCACCGATCGCTGGGCCGAGGATGAAACCGAGTCCCATCGCTGCGCCCATTAACCCCATCCCTCTGCCGCGTTCCTCTGATGTTGTTATATCAGCGACATACGCCATGACGCTGGGTAGCACCGCCGCTGAAGCGATACCCGCAGCACTGCGTGCAATGAAGAGCCAAACGTAATCCTTCGCCAACCCGAAACCAATTAAAGCCGCAGCATTCCCCAGCAGCCCAAGCAGAATCGCCGGTTTTCTGCCGTGTTTATCTGATAGCCTGCCCCAGATCGGTGCAAACAGCAGTTGCATCCCGGAGTAGATGGACATCAATATCGCAATTTCGATTTCGGTTGCCCCAATATCTTGGGCGTAATAGGCGAGGTTCGGAATGATGATGCCAAACCCAAGCATCACAAAAAATAGGGTTAAAAACAGCAGGAGAAGTCTTGATTTTTCCATCTAAAATAAGCGCGGAAACCCGCGGTGATGAGTCCACACCTTTTCTGCTCCGGTAGAATGTCTATCATTGGCGAGATATCAGAGCGATAGTAAAAATATAATATCGATTATTATAACAGATTTGAGGAAATTGTATCAACTAAAAACGCAAGAGCGTTCCATTGTCAGCAGTCAGTCATCAGTAAGGGGTACCTCGGCAGGAAGGACGCGCGATCAAAAACGGATCGCTAAATAGCGACAACGTTTTTTCACCCAAAAGGACAATTGAAGGTACA
>RKRO01000580.1 GCA_007571355.1 Candidatus Poribacteria bacterium
GCCTTGAGCCACGCGCAGCTGACCCAAGCGACTTTTTTACTAAATGATAAGGAGCTCTATTCTTGGAGTAATCTCCCTGTAAGCATTGAAGGGCGCGGCGGCATCCGTTTCGGAGCATTGTCCGATGAACAACTATCACGCTTTTATGAGGTTTTGAACGCCTTTTTGAGTGACGATGGCTATACCAAAGTCTCTCTCATTACAAAGGATGTAGAAGGACATCTCAGCCGAATTAGACCGGGTTTTTGGGACCCGAATGATTATCATATCGCCTTATTCGGAGAGCCCGCAGATGATTCGTGGGGGTTCCAATTGGATGGACATCATTTAGCAATCAACTTTTTGGTGCAAGGCGATGCCGTTTCCATTGTCCCCGCGTTCATTGGCTCTGAACCGGCAACTATCAATGGCACTGAGGTCCTTGAAACCGAGAGAAGCAGTGCTTTCACGCTACTGCACAGTCTTGACGCAGCACAGCAAGCGGTAGCTATCCAAACCGGAAGGCGCGGGATCCAATTGGGGGCTGGCCGCGGCGGCACAGACCCATACCTCAACTACGATTATTCGAGTTTCAGAGGTATCGGTTTGAAGGGTTCAGAGATGAATGCCGCGCAAAAAGAGAACCTCCGAGCACTTATCAAAACGTACGTCTACAATCTTGACACAGCGTTTGCCGATGTTTGGATGGCGGAAGTGGATGCAGACCTTGATGATACCTATTTTGTCTGGATAGGCGGCACTATGCCAAACGAGGCTATCTACTACCGTGTTTTCAACCCTGCCGTTTGGATAGAATACAATAACGAAGGCGGCGGCCCTGGCGGTGGAACCGGCAATCTGGATCATATCCACACAATTACCCGAGCCCCGAATGGGAATGACTACGGGGTCTTTGCCTTAAATCACGGCCCCAAAACCCTCTTGGAACACTATAACTTAGCAGATCATCACATAGGCAGCCACGAGTTATTTGATTATCAAATTGCCAGGCTGCGGTAACCCATGAGGAGAAGGTGGAAAGAGAGGAAGGTTGGGTGGATATCTTCCTCTCTTCTACCTTTCTAACCTTGCCTACTCTCCCCTCTCAAGCCGCTTTTTCTGTTCTTCCAACATCCTCTTTTGACGCTGAACCCGCGCTGGCACTAAACGTTCCCGCGGTGCTGTCGGCTTGAAATCCAAACGATCTTTCCCCAATCCGTCTAATACCGCTAATTCTACCGGCGAGAAATCGTCCGGATCCTCACGATTGAAATTCATCGGCTCCGCGAGCCCGACGGGCGGATTGGTAATAAAACGCGCGCGACCGGAAGGATTTTGTGAGGCAGCATGCAAAATGAAAGGATGCAGCAAGACAACATCCCCGGCTTTTCCAGTAATCTCTACAAAATCTTTACATTTGCCAATGAGTTTCCCAAAACCATTGCCGGGTAATAACCCTTCTGGATGTTCATATAACCATTGCGCAACGTGCGGGACAGAATCGCACGCCACAAACGTCCCACCACTCCGTGGATAGATATCCGACCAAACAACTATGGTAAGCAATCCCTGTTCCGGGCTATCCAAGAAGTGGCGAAAGAAATCGCCATCCTTATGCCAGCCACTCACGTTTGGAGAAGGCGGTTGCCAAGGTGTGTCCGCGCCTAATGCAAAATTGATAATAAAGCCATCACTCCAACCGGGTTTTGCGTTGTTTCCCGAGGGGGTCATAATCCTGTCTTCACCGCCGAGTAGATCACAGATAGCGTTCCATGCTCGCGGCGCAACATCTTCAATGGGTACTCGGTTCATAGATGGCATGTGAACGCGCGGTTCCTTCCAAGTCGTCGGGTCGTCTGGATCATAACCGAGACGTTTAAAGGCAAACGCCCGCCACTCTTCCGCCAATTCGCGTGGGAAACAGTCGTGTAGGACAATATGTCCTTTCTCAATGAAGTGATTAACATCTGATTCCGTGAGTGCTCTGTAAGTGCGTGACATTGCTGCCCTCTACTGTATGTTGTTCAATAATGTTTCTGCAAGTTTTGTTGCAAATTCATCAGCGTTGATATGAGCGTCCATTTCAATGACTGTGACGTTGCCCCCGATCTGCGCCTTTAGATTTTCACGCCACGCCTCCCGCGCTTCTGGGGAATCAAAGGGTTGACCTGTCTTATCGATGGCCGATACGCCTTGTAGTGGAATGATAACAGTTGTGGGCCCCTGGGCTTCGTTCAATTTGCGTGCCATAATGCGTCCGAGTTCAGCGGTCTCTTCAGCAGTTGTTCGCATCAACGTCACTGTCGGATTGTGCTGATAGAACAGCCTTTCGCTAAATTTCTCTGGCACAGTGTCCGGCGGACCGAAATTCACCATATCCAATGCACCGGGTGCGACAACTTGCGGGAGTCCCGCTTCTCCTGCCGCTTCCAGCCTATCGGGACCTGCACTCAGAATGCCGCCTACCAATTCGTCAGCGAGTTCCGTCGTCGTCACGTCTAATACGCCGACGAGAAAACCACCTTTCACCAGATCTTCCATCGCTTGGCCACCCGTGCCAGTTGCATGAAACACGAGGACTTCATAGCCGGCTTCTTCAAGGATTTCTCTCGCTTTTGTGACACATGGGGTCGTCACACCGAACATCGTCGCTGCGATTAAAGGTTTATCTGCTGTTGTTTCGGGTATTTCAGCATTCACCATCCCGACGATTGCACCAGCAGCATTGGCAAGAATCTGTCTGGACAAACGGTTGATGCCAGCGATGTCTACAACGGAGTACATCATGCAAATATCTTTCGATTGCACATAAGGACTTGTATCACCCGATGCCAGCGTAGACACCATAATTTTCGGGACACCGATTGGAACAGCCTGCATCGCTGTCGTGCCGATGGTCGTGCCTGCGGAGCCACCGAGTGAGATGATCCCGTCAATCTCGCCTGCAGCCTGTTTTTCAGCAGCGAGTACTGCCGCGCCCCGCGCCATCACGGTGACGCTGTGCCCTCGGTCGCCTTCATCTCGCAACGCTTGTAGGGACGAACCCCCGGCTTGTGCAACTTCATCCGCAGAGATGTCTGGTGTTAATTGCGGTTCTCCCAGTATACCTGTATTTATAACACACGTTGAGACTCCAGCTGCTTCTATCTGCGTTTTGATGAATGCGAATTCTATATCTTTCGTGTCCAGTGTTCCGACAATGCATACCGTTTTCGCCATCCGTGACACCTCCGCTGTATGCGTTTTTGATCGTGAGATTTCTAACCCTGCCTTGCTTTAATATAGACTTGCATAAATATAGAAAATTATTATAGGGCGCGTCGTAAAGTCTGTCAAGGGAATTTTGCATGGGCATTTAATGTCCCATTAATTCTCGGGTCCACTATAAAACGAAATAGCCCTGCTAATTACTAACTTTGTCTTGCTATTTTCCCGTGTTTATGCTACTCTTTTTTATCAACCCTCGAAAAAGGAGCTACGCCAATGTATCGTGTCGGTATTATCGGGTTAGGCAGCATTGCCGCCCGCTATTCAACGCCTGATGACCCTTACCCATATTGCCATGCAGGCGGTATCCGTTTTTGTGAGACAACCGAATTGGTCGCAGTCGCAGATATGTCCGCGGAACGTCAAGCAGAATTCCAGCAGACATGGGGCCCTGGATTTCCAGATAATGCTATTAACTACTATGAAACAGATGTCCAGATGCTCGAAAGCGAAGACTTAGACATCGTTGCGGTCTGCGTCCGCGGACCCCACCATTTCGCTGTGATGCAGAACGTTTTGAAGGCTGACATTAAAGCCATCTTCTTGGAAAAACCTGCCGGCTGTTCGCTCGAAGAGGTTGACCTCATGACCGCCGGTGCCGACGAAAAGGGAATCCCGATCATTGTCGACTATACACGGCACTGGGGACCACATCTGATTCGCCTCCAATCACTCATAGCAGACGGACTCATCGGCGAAGTGCAAACCGTTATCGGCTATTGCGGCGGCGGTGTTCTCTCTTTCTCGATTCACACAACGGACATGATCTGTCAATTCGCTGGCTACGATCCGATTGCCGTGACGGGCTTCGTCTCTGGTGGCGGGGATGTGCCAGTGCCTTACGAACCTGAACCCGCAATCGTCGGTGCAACCATCCAATTTGAAAGCGGTGCCACCGGTTTCCATGTCGGCAATCACGGGACGCGTGGCGGGTTCTCGGTCGATATTCTCGGCAGCGAAGGGAGTGTCCAGACAGGATTCTATAGCGGCGCGACTGTGAATAGAGGCGGTAAATTGGTCGACAATGATACGCTTGATCTTCCTGAAAACGCCAGTCCGTTCAAGGTTGCGTACAAACAGATTACTGACTACTTGGACGGCGGTCCGCTGCCACATTGTGCCCGCGACGACTATACCGCTGTCAACGAAATCGGGTTCGCCACAATTGAGAGCGGCATCACCGGACAGACAGTCCAACTCCCGTGCCCAAATCGAAAACGACTCATCTTCGCGAACGGCTAAACTCATTATGGAAACAATTAACGACTTTCTCAACGCAATTGAGAGAGAATTACGAACTGGGGACGCTACAGAGCACAGTTATCGCCATATCCTTCAGCAATTTTTAGTTGCGTGGAGTCAAAACGTATCACCCGCCGTAACGGCCAACATTACCAATGAACCCAGACGTATTTCAGGAAATGCCCCTGATTTCCTCGTTAGACGTGAAGAGGTGGCCTTAGGGTGGATCGAGACAAAGCCTCCAGGTACAAACTTGGATGCCGAAGAAACATCAGAACAACTTGAACGGTATCGCAAGGCATTTCCAAATCTCATTCTCACTGATTATTTGGAATTTCGTCTCTACAATGCAGGCGAAAAACGTCTCTCAGTCCGTATTGCTGATATGGATAATATCACCAAATGTCTGATAAATAGAAACACGGATGAAAGGGAAGTTTCGCTTTTTTGGACCGCGTTTTTTGGCGCAGAACCTATCAGAATCGACAAGGCATCAGACCTCGCGCGAATGCTCAGTGGTAAAGCACAACTACTTAAATCCACGATTGCTGGCCTTCTTCAGAACACATCAAACGATGAACTCCAGAACCGGTTGGCTGCATTTCGGGAACATCTCATCGCCGATCTCTCTGAAGATAATTTTGCGGATATGATGGCACAGACGATCACCTATAGTCTTTTCGCCGCTCGGTGCAATCACACACATGGGAAATTTAACCGAACCAGAGCAATAGAAATCCTTGGTGAAGTGCACCCTCTTCTCTCACAACTCTTATGGATA
>RKRO01000124.1 GCA_007571355.1 Candidatus Poribacteria bacterium
TCTGCATCGGTGTTAACCATAGAACAAAAAGTAGTGTTATGAACAACAAACCGCAGTGTTTTTGGATTTTCATGGTGTATCTCCTTTATAATCTGAACCTTCGGAGTGTTTAATATCCGGAATATACTCAGATAACCGATTAATGGCACTCAAACTTTGATGCATTGCTGATGAGATATTTTCTTTTACTTTCAGGGCGCGGCGGGAAGCACTTTCTATCTGAACAAAGGTACGATTTGAAACTTCATTAATCCGCACATCAGCCAGTTTATCACTCACAACGATGCTTGTCCGCTCTACTGCGTAATTCAACTTACCCAGCGCATAATAGAGGTCCCGTGAGGCTTGTTTAACTTCCATATACTGTCGATACTGATAGGCACCGAACACACTAATGCCAATAAGACATACCCACGCGCCCGCGCGAGCGAGTGGCGAGGTTAAAACATTCGCGAACGTAAAACGTTGGAATATCCGATGTACCCAGCTCTGTCCCTTGTCTGGATGTGCGCGAACATGCGCTGCTACTGCGTCAAAAATTTCAGGCGACAGTTCCGGTTTCGGAAGTTCGCGCAATGCCCCGCGAATGGCTTCTGCAAAGCGGACCTCATCTTGACACGTTACACATGAGCCGACATGTGATGCGACTTGCGCGTATGTGTCTGTATCCAATGCGTCGTCAAGATACGCTTCTAAGATATCCTGTACTTCCGTACAAGTTAAATTTTGATGGGAAGGAAATCGGTTCATTCGTCATCTCTCCAATAAGGACGCAGCAGTTCCCGCAATTTTTTTCGGGCACGGAATGCTGTTGATTTTACGGTGCCTTCAGGCTGCTCTAATACCTCTGCAATCTCCTTGAAACTCATACCGTTCAATTCCCGCATAATTATCACTGCCCGCATATCTGGCGGCAATTTCTCTATAGCACAATGCACTGACTCCTTGAGCTCCTGCTGGATCACAATCTCATCTGGTAGCGGATTTGATCGACCAGAATGTGTATGCATTAAAGTTTCGAGTTTTGTTTCAGGATCTGTATCGTCTCTGTCTGTTAGATGTACCTGAAATTTATGTCGTTTGAGCAAATTGAAACAGAGGTTTTGTGCACATTTTAGTAACCATGAGCGCGCTGTTTTGGGACGTAGTTTAGCACGGTATTCCCACGCTTTGATGAACGTCTCCTGTGTTATGTCCTCTGCATCTTCCTGATTGCCGAGTAGGTAGAGGGCATGTTGATAAATCTGAGCCTTGTGTTCGTCGAAAAGCGCAAGAAATTTATCTTCACTCATATTACGACTCCGCTCTTTTCGCGCAGCTTGCAGGTTTCCAAAACTTGCTGTTAAAAAATAAGGTCATCGTTACTACAAATGAGTTACAAAAAAGTTGCACTTTTTTCAATTTAAATTTTTTGAGATGAAGATATAAACAAGCGGATTAGAATATTTGAGGACTTACGCTTTCCGTTGCGGTTAGGAATGCAGATCGCATTTGGGTGAGTACACCGCGAACCTCGCCAGCAAGAAGGTTGCGTAAGTCCTATAAGATCAAAATTTTCGGTTTTCATTGCTTGTGAATTAAAAAAATATTGACAGATTGTTGCGCTTTCTATACAATTTAGAATTATTCCACCCAAAAATGTTCGGAATAACCGAAACCATTTTACATCTTGCACGTTAATTTTTTGAGGAGAATCTGTAATGCCAAAACGCGTTAATAAAGCAATTGAATTACTGGAAGATGACCTGCCTGTCTTCTACACTGGCAGCCACACGGGCGCGAACCTGAACTATGATGCGGGTCGCGCGATGGCAAAGACCTGGGCAGACTATATCAACGTCGGCATGGAGCACGGAAGTTTCGATCTCGGCGGGCTGGATAACTTCATGCGCGGTCTTGCTGATGGCGGTCCAACGAATAGTGGACACAAAACCCCGGCAGTCATCGTCGAATTGCCGGTGGATGGCATTAGCGCAGATGTAATTCGTGCCAACGGTTGGCAGATGCGGCAGCTCCTCGCACGCGGTGTGCATGGCCTCCTCCTTTGTCACGCCGAATCTCCAGAGGCGGTTAAAGCGTTTGTTGAAGCCTGCCGGTATCCGTTCCAGACAATTGGTGTCGGTACGCAGTTGGATGTCGGCAGACGCGGTTCAGCAGGTCAAGGTTCCGCTGCACCTATCTGGGGCATTTCCGCTAACGCATATCTCGATGTCGCCGATCCGTGGCCCCTGAACCCAAATGGCGAACTCCTACTCGGACTCAAATTTGAAAATAAACGTGCATTAGCAAACGTTGAGATTACGGCGCAGGTACCCGGTATCGCTTTCGCGGAGTGGGGACCCGGGGATATGAGCATGTCGTTTGGCTACAAAAACCCGCCGAATCCGCGTCCCAAAGAATTGCAAGATGCACGGGATCGCGTTTTTACAGCTTGCCAAAACGCTGGCATTCGATTTTTAGAAAGCACGTCCCCTGATACAATTGAGGCGAGCATTGACGCTGGGGTACAGATCACCGGTGGGGGCGAAGAAGCTGCGCGCATCGGACGCGCTTATGCCGGTAGAACAATGCCTGTCTAAAACCCGATTATAAATCAAGATCCCAATACACCAAGCCTGAAACGAATTTTTAAATAATCGAACTCTGATCATCGCTCCACTTCGTTTCGCGATGGTTTTCGATGAATGTCAATCCTCCCAATTCCACATACGTGAGCGGGTAAAGGTGGGTATAAAAGGTTCAACAGCAAAACGTTCCGCAATGGTATATAGTGAGGTCACAAAGGTTTCAGCGCACCTGATCCGTGTAATTCGGAAACTTGCCCGAAACGAAGTGGAAGACAGCCCATGAGCAATTGTAAAAAAAAAGGAAAATTAAAAAAATGGCATTAACAGAGCAGGAAATGTTGGCAGAGCTGCGCAAATACGATACACCTTCGATCACGAATGTTGTTGCTACGTATCCGGGGAGTCCACTTTGTCTCGGACTTTATAACCCGTGGACTGAAAATTGGTATACGGATACGACTCTCCGTTGTATGTACCCGGAACTCGGTGCTGTTGCTGGGTATGCAGTGACGTGCGTCTACGGTTTACCTGATCCCAATTACTCGGAGCTCTCCTTTATGGATGTCATTGACGCGTTAGGTGCCTCAAAACAGCCGACGATTTTGGCGTTTGAACAGAAGTTTCCACCCGAATTCGCAAACAAGGTTGGACTTGCTGGTGGAAACATGACAGCAGCGATGAAATCAATCGGTTGTCTCGGTGCGATTTCGAATGGCCCCTCACGCGATATTGACGAAATCCGCCCGATGGAGTTTCAGTACCTGTTGAGCGGTATCACGCCGGGACACGGCGCAATGGCGGTTCAAGCCGTCAATGTACCCGTATCAATAGCAGGAATGGATGTCGCACCGGGGGAGATTATCCACATGGATGAGAATGGCGCATGCAAATTTCCAGGAGACAAGTTAGAAGCCGTACTAACGAACGTTAAAACGTTGCTTGAAGAGGAAGGCGATCGGATCGGGCAGTTACTTTCGGGGCCGAAGACTGCCAAGCAGATCCGCGCTATTTTCAGCGGACACTCTTATGCAGAAGAGGATGAGGAATAGAAACGTTTTTCGATTAACTTTCAAACTTTCAACCGAATTCTTCATGAACATTTGGTAGTTCTGCGTAAAATCTTGGGATCCCTGAGGCTGTCTATGAATCAAAAAATCCAGAAAAATTTATTTGCAAGATATGTCAAATTCCTTTATAATTATAATTCCTAAAGCAGCATGTTTCGGTAAAAAAAATCGTTCTTCATTTTCTACTTTAAATCGCAAAGCACAAATTTGCCATCGAATGTCCATTGTATACCTTCATGTATTGGATTTGCGAACAGTGACTTAAGTTTGTAGGTCTCCAATATTGAAATGCGAACCGCACCAACCGAATTCCTATAATAAAATCGATAACCAAAATAGGATAAAAAATGTCCGACGTTTTTGAAACTCTGAGTGAACGCGGGTTTATCAAACAGGTCACACATGCTGAACAGGTCGCGCGCTTGTTGGCTGAAAAACAGGTCACCTACTATGTTGGCTTTGATCCGACAGCACCGAGTCTACATGTCGGAAGTTTAGTGCCAATAATGGCGATGGCACACTTGCAACGCGCAGGGCATACGCCGATTGCAATCATCGGCGGTGGGACAACAATGATTGGTGATCCAACTGATAAAACCGAGATGCGCCCGATGTTGTCGGAATCACAAATTTCAGCGAATGCCGCAAGTATTCTTGCTCAGCTGCAACGTTACTTAAATCTTGATAGCGGAACAACTGACAGTGAGAAGTCGCTGTCAACTCCAAAAGCAGGTAGATTTCTTAACAATGCTGACTGGTTGCTTAAGGTAAATTACATTGAATTTCTACGCGATATCGGCAAACATTTTCGGGTGAATGAGATGATTCGGGCAGAAGGCTATCGGCAACGCCTTAAACGCGAACTCGGCCTCTCATTTCTTGAATTTAATTACCAACTGCTTCAAGCGTATGACTATTTGCGGCTTTTTCAGAAATACGGGTGTCGTCTCCAACTCGGTGGGGACGACCAGTGGGGCAATATCCTTGCCGGTGTTGATCTCGTCCGCCGGATCGAAGGCGAACGGGTTCACGCGATCACTTTTCCACTCCTCACGACAGCGAGCGGGGCGAAGATGGGGAAATCTGTAGGCGGCGCGATCTGGCTTGATGCTGAACGGACATCGCCTTACGAGTTTTATCAATACTGGATCAATGTAGACGACCGCGATGTCTCACGCTTCTTAGCCTATTTTACCTTCCTACCGATAGACGAGGTACGGCGACTCGGCAAGTTAGAGCATGAAGCGATTCGGGAGGCGAAAGAGGCACTGGCTTATGAAGTCACACGGCTTGCCCATGGAAAGGCAGAAGCGGATAAAGCACAAACAACATCGCGCGCTGCGTTTGGCGGAGGCACTCTCAATGATGCCGAAATGCCGATGACACGTATCGCAGCCGATCGCCTTGAGAACGGTATCCCAATCATGACGTTGTTCCATGAAGTCGGTTTGGCGAATTCACGTAGCGAAGCACGACGGCTCATTCAACAAGGCGGTGCCTACATCAATGAAAAGCAGTACCGTGCAATAGATATGGTCGTTGGTACTGACTTACTTGAAGAGAACGCTTTGCTTCTCCGTGCTGGCAAAAAG
>RKRO01000424.1 GCA_007571355.1 Candidatus Poribacteria bacterium
AGTAAGAAGATATCAAAAGTGAAAATAAAGGAACGTAAAGTATCGCCTTTTCTTCTACTATTTTACTACATTTCTATGGTTTACTCAATATGACTTCTAATCTAATGGCGCAATTGGATGCAACTTATGCCTCAGTGGCCGAATCCCCAGAAACACCCAAAACTAAATTCCTTACACTGTCCGAACATTTGAGTAGAGAGGCACCAGAAGTATGCCGAATCCTTGCACGGTTAGAGGCTGAGAGAAGGGAGAGTGATATTCAACCCTTCTTGGAAGAATTACAACGTATTTTGTTGCAGTGGCGGGAGTAGTCATTTGCTGGGGTGTTTCTTCAAGGGGTTCTCTTCGGGCATGTGTGCATTGATTTTCGGATGTTCCGATAAACCAGAAACTCTCAAAAATCGTACTGAAAACGAATAACCATTACCATGAACACCATTGGCGAAACTGAAATACGTACACAAGAACGCGTCCTCACATTCTTCCAGAAGACCTTAGGGTATACCTACCTCGGCAATTGGCGCGAGCGGAAAAATAACAGCAACGTCGAGAAAGACTGGCTGACCGATTGGCTCAAGAGCAGACAGTACGACAACGAGATTATCGCCAAAGTGCTGTATGAACTCGACAAAGCCTCCGCACTCGGCAGCAATAGAACCCTTATCAACGCAAACCGAGAAGTCTATGAACTGTTGCGCTACGGTGTCAATGTCCAGCCCAGCACAGCGGAGAACCGCATCACTGTCAAACTCATCGACTGGGATCATCCGTTCAGCAACGATTTCGCTATCGCCGAAGAGGTCACCTTCCAAGGCGAAAACACCAAACGCCCCGACCTCGTCCTATACATCAACGGCATCGCCATCGGTGTCTTGGAACTTAAACGCTCCATCGTCTCCGTTTCCGAAGGCATCCGGCAGAACCTCACCAACCAACGCGCAGATTTCATCGAACGGTTCTTCACCACTGTGCAACTCGTCATGGCAGGCAACGAAACCCAAGGACTCCGCTACAGCACAATCAAAACACCAGAGAAGCACTGGCTGCAATGGAAGGAGACCGATGCGCATCCGGATGCAGGCGACAATCCGTTGCTCCGAGAACTCAGTCAACTCTGTAACAAAACCCGAATGCTCGATATCCTGCACAACTTCATTGTGTTCGATGGAAAGACCAAGAAAATCTGCCGACACAACCAATTTTTCGGCGTGAAAGCCGCCCAGGAAAATATAAAACGTAGAGAAGGCGGGATCATCTGGCACACGCAAGGCAGCGGAAAAAGCCTCACAATGGTCTGGCTCGCAAAAACTACCCTCGAAACCATCCCAAACGCACGCGTGCTTATCATCACTGATCGCACCGAACTCGACGAACAGATTGAGAAGGTTTTTAACGGAGTCAACGAAAACATTAGACGCACACAGAGCGGCGAACACCTCTTGCAAGTCCTTGTGAATTCCGCAGAGCGTCTGGCCTGTTCACTCGTCCACAAATTCGGCAGGTCGGGTGAGGGAGAAGAAACCGATGCTGACGACTATGACGATTATGTCACAGACATCGAGAAACATTTGCCGGACAGTTTTCAACCGAGAGGTGAATTCTTCGTCTTCGTTGACGAATGTCACCGCACACAGTCTGGGAAACTCCACAAAGCCATGAAAACGCTTCTACCCACTGCAACGTTGATCGGTTTCACAGGCACACCGCTCCTGAAAAGCGATAAACAACGCAGCATTGAAACCTTCGGTCCCTATATCCACACCTACAAATACGACGAAGCCGTTGAAGACAGCGTCGTGTTAGACCTCCGTTATGAAGCGCGCGACATTGACCAAAATCTCACTTCTCAGGAAGAAATCAATCAGTGGTTCGAGGATAAAACCAGGGGGTTAACCGAGGCAGCGAAAGCGCGGCTCCGACAACGTTGGATCACAATGCAGAACGTTCTCAGTTCACGCGAACGCTTGGGCAAAATCGTCGCGGATATCGTCCTCGACATGGCGGAACGGGACAGACTTAAAAACGGACGCGGCAACGCCATGCTCGTCGCCGATAGCATCTTCTCCGCCTGCCGATTTTTTCAACTCTTTCAAGAGACACCCTTAAAAGGCAGATGCGCCATTGTAACATCTTATAGACCCTCAGCGAATACCGTCGCAAGAGAGGAAACCGGCGAAGGGCGAACCGATAGACAGACAGAGTATTACGTCTATCGACAAATGCTCGCCCAACATTTTGACGAACCCGAAAACACCGCGATGCATAAAGCCGATCGGTTCGAGCAGGAAGTAAAAGAACTTTTCATTGAAAATCCAGAAAAGATGAAACTCCTCATCATCGTCGATAAACTCCTCACCGGTTTCGACGCGCCCCCAGCGACCTATCTCTATATCGACAAGAACATGCAAGACCACGGACTTTTCCAAGCGATATGCAGGGTCAATCGCCTCGACGGTGAGGACAAGGAATTCGGATACATCGTTGACTACAAGGACCTCTTCCGATCCCTGGAACGGGCAATTACCGACTACACCGGCGAGGCGTTTGAAAACTTCGACCCCGAAGATGTCCAAGGCCTCTTGAAGGACAGACTCCAGAAAGGGAGAGAACGCTTAGAAGAGACACGGGAAGCGATCAAAGCGTTGTGTGAACCCGTAGCACCGCCACGCCCCCAGGCATATTCAAAAGTCGCTACTTATATCCGTTATTTCTGTGGTCAAGATGCCGGAAATCTCAAACAACTCAAAGCCAATGCACCCAAGCGCGAGAAACTCTATAAATTCACAGCCGCATGCGTCCGCGCTTACGCCAACCTCGCAAACGAGATGACCGAGGCAGGCTATACGCAAGCGGAGGCACAAGCCATTAAAAACGAAGTCCGACACTACGATAACGTCAGCCAAGAGATCAAACTCGCCAGTAGCGACTACGTTGACCTGAAAGCCTACGAACCCGATATGCGGCACCTCATTGATACATACATCCGCGCGGAAGACAGCGAGACGCTCTCAACACTCGGCGATACCTCATTAGTAGAACTGATTATTCAAAACGGTGCCCAAGCACTCGAGCAACTTCCAAACGGCATACGCACCAACCCGGCAGCAATGGAAGCAACCATAGCAAATAACCTTCGGCGACTCATCGTTGACAAGTCTGCTGTTAATCCGAGGTATTACGAGAAAATTTCACATCTGCTTGATGAAATCATTCGCGAACGCCGACGCTGTGCTATGGGTTACCGCCAATATCTCTCCGAAATAGAAGGCCTCAGCTCGCAAATCAGCGAACCAGAAAACCGAGCCGAATACCCTCCCAATATCAACACCGGTCCCTTACAAGTACTCTTTAACAACCTTGATAACCTCCCCGAAGACCAACGAGAGGGCGCAGCCCTTGCAATGGATGCAGCTATCCGAGAAAATAAAAAGGACGACTGGCGGGACAACAGACTCAAGCGGATGCAGGTACGGCACGCGATCGCACGCGTCATCGCAGAAAAATTTCCCAACGAAAACCTTGACCCTGACGCACTTCTTGAACTGGCGGTGAACCAGAGTGAATACTAAAACAGAAAAATATCACATCAAGATCCGCGGGATCCCGGTAGAAGTTGTCCGCAAAAACATCAAACACTTCTACATAGGCGTTCATCCGCCAAACGGATACGTACGCGTCTCGGCTCCGCTACACTTCGATGAAGATGCCATTCGGATGGCAGTCATCACACGACTTGCGTGGATCCGACGGAAACAGGCAGAATTCGCCAAGCAGGAACGGCAACCACAACGGGAATTCGTAACTGGTGAGAGCCACTATTTCGAGGGCAGACGCTATCGGCTTGAGGTCTTGGAGCAGGATTGTCCACCGAAAGTCTGGTTGCCGAATAACACTAAGATTGCACTCAGTGTGCGTCCGGGTACTGAACGTGCCAAACGGGCAGCGGTGATGCAACGTTGGTATCGTCAACATCTCCAAGCGGAGGTGCAGCCACTCCTTGAAAAATGGGAACCAAAGTTAGGCGTGTCTGTCAATGAAGTACGAATTAAACGGATGAAAACGCTCTGGGGATCTTGTAACATCGGAGCCAAACGCATCTGGCTGAATCTTGAACTTGCAAAGAAACCGAAAATGTGTCTGGTGTACGTCTTGGTTCACGAGATGGTGCATCTGCTGGAGCGCGACCACAATGATCGGTTTCGTGAACTGATGGACAAGTTTCTACCCCAGTGGCGAACGTATAGAAATGAACTCAACCGCGCACCACTGGCATACGAAGATTGGGGATATTAAAGACGAATTTTTTAGCATACCCGCCGCGCTTTAACAGCATACATAGGCCAGGAGAAATAGAAATCATCACCGGACAGACGAACGGTGTAGTGTTGTTTTGCATCTTCAGGTGGGAGCTGCGCGAAGGCATCACGGATCTCTTGAACCAGCTCTGGCGGGTTTTGCTCCGGACGGACCCACCACAAAAACGACATCTGTGCATTTCGGACGTGTGATGTCTGTTCAATCAAAAATCCGGCATCCGTAATCATTGCATCCCACTCGGAGGGCGGGTATCCATACACATGTGAATTGTCACGAAGCTTCTCGACACGGTTCTGCCACGCTATTAACTTTTCCGATTCAGGGGAAACGGAATCAGCAAGGCAAAAAAGCCCATCTGTGCGTAGCACCCGATGGACCTCGCGCAAAAACTTTGGGACATCTTGAAAATGGTGAGGGGCAAGCCGACACGTCACCAAATCTAACGCAGCAGTCGCAAACGGCAAAGACTCCGCAGCAGCGACAGAAAACGTAACGTTCTCTATCGCCTGTTCCGCTGCCAACTCCGCCGCCTTTGAAACCATCGCTGCAGTCAGGTCGGTCGCGACGACATGACCAACCTTCGGGGCAAGCGCAAACGCCGTGAAACCTGTCCCCGTCGCGACATCCAACGCCCGCTCTGTACCTTTCGGCTCCGCAAAGTCGAGGATCACATTTAAAGTATCCCCTCTGGCATGCGCGCGACTCTGTGCGTAATAGTCTGCGTGTTGGCTAAATTGTTCCTGGACTGCGTTGTGTACAGATTTCATGTTCGTACTCAGTTTTCGGTTATCAGTTTTTAAGCGAGATTAAAGAATAATCTTCCGATTTTTTGAGGCACTTCAGATGTCGATCTCGTAGAGGCAGGGTTTCCTCGCCCAGCATTG
>RKRO01000270.1 GCA_007571355.1 Candidatus Poribacteria bacterium
ACACTCATCCGTCGAGAACTCCTCGACAATCTTATGACGTTCCGATTCGCGGCAGCTGTTTTCATTACACTGTTGCTTGTGGTCGCAAATACCATTGTACTCCTCAAGGACTATGAGCAGCGACTCACTGCTTACAACACGGCTGTCAACGAAAGTCACCAAGAATTACGCGAGGGAAAAGCCTACTCCGATTACCATAAAATGCTAGCTGTCCATCGCCCCCCTAATCCGTTGAGCATTTTCAATCTTGGATTAGATAAGCAGGTCGGAAACGAAATTTACGTATACCACGCGTTTGTGCCAACAATTTGGGACGCGGAGAAGCACGGGGCGGATAATCCATTTCTCAACCTCTTCACCTCAATTGATATTGTGCTTGTTTTTCAAGGCGTACTCAGCCTGCTCGCGCTGCTTTTCGCTTACGATGCACTCGCCGGAGAACGTGAACGCGGCACATTACGTCTTGTACTGACGCACCCAATCCAGCGCGGATACATCCTATTCGCCAAGTACATCAGCGCAATGCTCTGTCTACTTGTGCCGTTGTTAATAAGTTTGCTCTTATCTATCATCTTGCTGACGACATCCACTGTGATTTCCTTGAAGGCGGATGATTTTCTTCGCATCGGCGGGATTGTGCTGACATCGATGCTTTATGTGTCGTTGTTCTATCTCATCGGCTTATGCATCTCTGCAATGACGCGGCGAACCAGTACTGCACTTATGCTTTGCATGTTCGTCTGGGGAGTCTTAGTGCTTGTGTATCCAAATTTGATTCTTACCGCAGTTGATATCGTTCCCCAACCGAACACGCAAATCTCCGTCTATAATCAAATCAAACAGATGTGGGAAGAATTGGATAGAGAAAAGAAGCAGTTTATCCGCAATGACCCTGTCTTAGGTCTCCCATCGCGTGGCGGCGAAGATATGGATTCGGGATTTGGCTTGGAAGGTGTTGAATACACCTTCTGGGAAGATGCGGACAAACCCTCAATATTGCTCTATTTCCACCAAACCGGATTGTACGCCGGAAAAATTAAAGCAGAATCTGAGCCACAGGTACCACTCGTGCAGAATTATTACCGCTTCTACAATAAAGAGACCATCAATACCGCCCAACGGACGTGGATCGTCCGGAAACCGGCACTTGAGGCGATCTATGTCCAACCCGCGAATCTCGGTCGAATGCTGTTGAGGTTTTCACCGGGCGGATTGTATGACGCAGCAACCGAAGCCTGGGCAGGCACCGACTTAGCGGGTATTCAAGACTTTTTCAACACGGTTCAGCGTTACTGGCGCGCAGTCGTTGACTATTTCCATGACAAAAAGATATTTGAATCGCGACAGTGGTTCGCTGCCGACAAAGGCACAGCCGATTGGGATACACTCCCACAGTTCTCCTTTCAGCGAAGCGATACCGGTATCAATGCAAAACGGGCACTCCCGGACATGCTGCTGTTGCTGACAATGAATGTTATCCTCTTTACGGTGATAATGCTGATTTTTATCAAAAGCGAGGTGTAGAGTGGCTATCGGTTTTCAGCCGTCAGCCGTCGGTGTGTGGTGTGCTCGTCTCGCTTGAATACCACAAGGCTTCTTTGCTGATAGCCGATGGTTTCCGACAGCCCTAAAAAAATGTGGCATATTACAAAACGTGAAATCTACGATAATCTTAATAGCCTCCGATTCGCGCTAACAACCGTTTTATTGCTGGCGTTGATGGGAACCAATGCTGTTAAGCATCTCCGAGAGCATCCAAAACGGGTACAGAGGTATCAGGACGCTGTCACCGAATCTTTGAATCACTTAACGGATCGCGCCAACGACAGCCTCTACACACTTGCACAATACGGACCGGGAAACTTCTACAAAAAGCCGTCTCCCCTTCACTTTTGTGCAAACGGAGGGGAATCCCTTTTACCTGATGTTGTTGAAGTGGGCGAACCCCCTGTGTTTATGACCGACTCAGAAGGCAACCGGTTACTCGAAGGTATCTGGAGCCTGTCCTATCCAGATGCTAACCTCCACAATAAGAACGTTGGACCGCAGGTTTCACAAGTGGATTGGGCATTCATCATCGGTTACATCTTGAGTTTGATAGCCCTCTGGTTCACCTTTGATGCCTTTTCCGGTGAACGCGAGCAAGGCACACTCCGGTTGATGTTAGCCAATTCAATTCCGCGACACACTGTCCTTATCGGCAAATTCTTAGGGGCACTGCTCAGTATTAGTATTCCATTTGCGCTTGCTGTGTTGGTGAACCTTTTATTAATTTCTACTGCAAATACCGTTCACCTGACGACAGAAGCGTGGGGACGCTTAGGTATCATTTTCTGTCTCGCGCTTTTGTACACGAGTCTATTTGTGGCGTTAGGGCTGTTAGTCTCGGCGCGTGTCCAACAGAGCGCGGTGAGTCTGATGATACTGCTGTTGATGTGGGTAACCCTTGTCGTTTTTATGCCGAGTACCCTTGCTTCAATTGCAAGCAGCTTCTCGCCTGCAAAATCCTTTGAAGAATTTTGGAAGCAGCGTAACCCGACTCAAGAGAACTTATGGGATATATATAGGGAGGGTCGGTTCAGTGAATTGGAGGACAGGCGGTTAAGGGCGAAAAGCGAGTTTTACACCAAAAACGCTGAAAGAGACGAACGCAAGCACGAAGAACGATTAAAGTACCGGAGTGCCCAAGTGCACCGTGCGCGCGCGATCACGGGTATCTCACCCGCCACACTCCTGCAGCACCTGATTGAAGGGTTTGCTGGCACCGGATTTGAGCGACACTTGCAATTTGTGGAAAACACTCAGCGTTATGCCCGTCAATTGCGGGAATTCGTTGCGGACACCGATAGCACCGATCCAGAAAGTCTTCATATTTTGGGGGTTCGCGAAGGCATGTCCAAGAAGCCTGTCCGTCCAGACGCTGTTCCGAAGTTTGAAGATACGCTTGATTTGAGTAGGGACTTCAATACCGCAGCAACGGAATTGTTACTGCTAACGTTATTTGTTTTAGTGCTTCTGTCAGGGGCGTATCTCGCGTTTGTACGTGTTGAGGTGTGATAGAAAATGCTTAAAACACTTATTCGCAGGGAACTGCTTGACAACCTCATGACGTTCCGCTTTGCGGCGGTGCTACTTATCACGCTGTTGCTTGTGGTCGCCAATACAGTTGTGCTTATCCAAGATTACGAACAACGATTGGAAAGTTATAATGGTGCTCTCAGAACGCATTATCAGGAACTGCGGGCAGCAAAAACGTATTCTACGATGGCCATACTCGTGGATCGCGCCCCGAATCCGTTGAGTATTTTCAATGTAGGATTAGATAAACGTTTGGGAAACCTCGTCGGTATCTATCACGGGTTTATGCCGACGCTCTGGAATGCCCAAATGCATGGCACCGACAATCCGTTTATCGCCTTTTTTTCTTCGATCGATATTGTCTTTATCTTTGAGGTAGTACTCAGCCTGATGGGGTTAATATTCGCTTACGATGCGATTGCTGGAGAACGCGAACGCGGCACATTGCGTCTCGTTCTCGCACAGCCCATCGGACGCGGGCAGATTTTGCTTGGAAAATATATCTCCGCGATGGCGTGTCTCTTGGTGCCCCTGATATTAAGTCTACTTTTCGCCTTACTGTTGCTAACGCGTTCAATTCCGTTGTCAACTGCCGATTTCCTACGGATTGCCGGGATTGTGTTCGCTTCCTTCGCATATCTATCGCTGTTCTACCTCATCGGGCTGCTGATTTCCGTAGCGACACGTAGAACCGGCACAGCGTTGATGCTTGCCATGTTCGTTTGGGGCTTTCTGATACTCGTGTACCCGAACCTGATTCGGGCAACCGTTAACCCCGGAGGCGACATCCAAGCACGCACGAAGATTGTTGAAGATCAGATTCAACAGATTTTGGATGAATATGAAAGGGAACGCCAAAAGTTCCTTGAAAAGGAGGGGATCGCTGGCGAAGCATCAGAATTTAGCAAGGCGTTGGGGCTGCATAGCTACGCGTTTGTAGATCCAGTAACCCTTATGTCCTACGTCGAAAATATAAGTCTTATTTCAGAAATCCACCCAGAATTTGAGCAGTACGTCCCGAGTGCTAAAAGGTACTACAGTTTCGTTGAACCCCTGTCCGCCCGAACGGTAGAAAAGGCGTGGCACATTCGGAAGCAAGCACTTGATGAAATTTACGTTAAACAAGCCGAAACGGATAGGGTATTGTTGAAACTCTCACCGGTGGGTGTTTATGATTCAGCGACGCAGGCGTGGGCAGGCACTGATCTAAAAGGTGTCCGAGATTTTTTTGACGCAGCGCGACGGTATCGAAGAGCTGTGATTGACTATCTCTACGCGAAAGAAGCGTTTTCCTCAAGAGAGTGGTTTATCGCCGATAAGGGTGCTGTGGATTGGAGCACACTCCCGCAGTTCACTTTTGAAAGAAGCGATGTCGGGACAAATGCAAAACGAGCTTTACCCGACCTATTCCTACTGCTCATCTCTAACCTTGTGGTGTTCATGGCAATAGTGCTTATTTTTATCAAAAGTGAAGTGTAGAATGGTTGTCAATTATCGGTCATCCGTTAAATTACTATAGTTTGGACATTTTTCAGACATAGCACGCCGCTGGCGTGCGAAAGAAGCACTCCCGGACATCTATAGACATATTGCTCCGCTGGAGCAAACTGGCAATCACTGACAACTCTAAAACAATGTGGCATATTGCAAAACGCGAACTCTACGACAACCTCAGTAGCCTCCGTTTCGCATTGGCGACAGTGCTGATCCTTGCATTGATGTTGACGAATGCGGTTGTGTATTTGCGCGAACACCCCGCGCGGACACAGGCGTATCACAACGCCGTTGCCAGTGCTGTAAAGACTTTGGAAGCACGTAGCACCAGTTTATATCGACTTGCAGCAGAAGGCCCCGGAGATTTACACAAAGCCCCTTCACCCCTCCGTTTTTGTGCTGAAGGGGACGAAGCATTTCTGCCCACACACGCCGGTGGCAGCCATTGGGTTCCTAGCATCGCCAATGTGAAACCTATCTGGCGGATGATATATCCGCAAGAAACAGAACAGCTGTTTAACATTCGTCCTGATTTTACAACACTCGATTGGGCGTTCATCGTCGGCTATGTGCTGAGTTTCATCGCGCTGCTGTTCACCTTTGATTCAATTTCTGGCGA
>RKRO01000452.1 GCA_007571355.1 Candidatus Poribacteria bacterium
TCATAATGCGAAATATCACCGGACTGCTCAGCAAGTTTTGCCTCACACGTCGCGATTCTCATATTGACAAGGGTTGTGAAATCCGGGTCAATTGCATCAGTTTTCGCGTCGCGGTTTTCGGATTCTGTCAAGACTTCGGTATACTTTTCTAAGGCAGCTGGGTATTCCGCCTTTTCGTATAGCGTCTCGGCCCGTTCAAATGCTTTTTCGACTTTTTTAGACGTGTTCAATAGCAGTGGTGAAAAAAGTGCCACGAGTAGAGCGACACCACCGATAATACCCCATACTCTTCTGTCCATTAGCGTCTCCTTGCTATTTGTGGAATGATCTTGAAAGTGAAGTCCTTCGTCGCTAGCACCTCTCTTTTACCGATCACTTGAATTTGCAGAGGCACGTCTCTGCCTTTCACGGTCCTATAGGCTGTCATAGAGATCCGCAACGTCGTGTTGCTATCTTTGCCGATTTTTGAGATCAGATCTGGTTTTTTAAATTGCACACCGGGGATCGTTGCGGGTTCAAACTTGACTGCAATGTTTCGCGCAGTGCCACCGCTGTTGTGAATCACCAATTTAAGGGGCGCGGTTTCACCCGCCTCAAGGAAATTTTCCCTTTGGCCTTCTAAGACGACTTCTGGAATTGAGAGATTCAAAGGTTGCTGCTGGGGCCAGCTGAGGAGATTGAAACGGTAGGCGGCAAATACACCTGCGGCTATGATCCCCAAAATCACTGCATATCGCAGGATTTTCTTCTGGAGTTTCTTATTCCGCTCCATGTTCCTGGCAAACTTTATGACTTGGAGCAGCTCGCGTGCCCTTTGGTGATTAGCATCGATCCTTAGGGCCGCATCGGCTGCAGCTTTGGCATCATCAAAAGCACCAATTTCGAGGTACGCCTGCCCTAAACCATAGTGTGCCTCGACCGAATTCGGCTCTGCCTTTAGCACACGTTTGAAGGCAGACGCTGCGTGATTATACTGCAAGTTGTTGAGGTAAACGATCGCTCGCTCTAAATCTTGTTTTACATCAGTCGGATTTTTCTGCAGGCTTCTTTTCACGAACGGGCGGCTCGCCTGTTTGATGTCGTCTAAAAGTTGACGTGCAGGCTCAGAGTCAGCATCAATTTTGAGTGCTGTTTTTACCGCGTTTTCTGCATCCGCCAATTGTCCCATCTGAAAATAAGCCGTGCCTAACCCCACGTATGCTGCTGCAAAGTCTGGATCCAAATCTATCGTCTTATGGAACTCCGCAATCGCCTCTGTGTGCATGTTCGCGTCTAAGTACGCCATACCAAGTTCGTAGTGCGTCTCCTGCATCGGTTTCGGATCCGGTTGTGGATCTACAGATGGTTCTGGTGCTGGTTCCGGTGGCGTAGCAGCTTGTACTTCTGGCACTGCTGGCGTTGAAGGGCTCAGTGGCGGCGTGAAACTCGGATCAATGGCTTCTAAGAGGGAGAGCGCGGGTTGATAGTTGGCATCTATTTTTAACGCATCTCTCGCGGCATCTCTCGCTTTTCCCAGTTCCTGTTGTCCAAGATAAGCGAGCGCAAGCGCGTGATAGGCGGCCTTAGGGTTTGGATCCAGGGATGTCGTTTTTTCCAGTGACAGGATCGCGCGTGGATACGCCTCCATCTTGAGATAAGTTAATCCAAGGTTATGGTGTGCAGCCGCAAAATCGGAGTCAAGGGTTATTGCATTTTGGAAAGCGGTAACGGCTTCACTATAACGCTCGTTCTCATAATGGGTGATCCCTCTGTTGTAGTGCGCTTGCTTTATCGTGTCCGCAAGTTCGTGTGCAGGCTGATAATTGGCATCGAGCCTTAACGTTTCTGTTAGGGCATTCGTCGCTGCTTCCAGATTTCCGGATTCCCGGTAGGCACGTGCAAGGTTGTAGTGAGCACGCTTAAGGTGCGGCGCGATAGCGATAGCGCGTTCAAGATGCGGTATCGCTTTGTCGCAGGTCCCCTGCTCCACATAGGCGTAGCCAAGGTTATAGTGGGCATCGACAAGATCGGCATCTTGCAGGAGTGCCTGTTCTAAGGCTTCAATCGCCTTTTGGTACTCTTTCATGCCAATGTAAGCGGCCCCAAGGTGGACATGGATGTGCGTGTTTTCGGCATGCAGAGGTTGGGCATTGTCCGCTAAATCAGCCGCAAGGGTTATTGCTTTCTGGAATGCTGCGACGGCTTCGGTATAGTGTTTACCATCTAAGTGCTCTTTGCCTTTGTGATGATATGCTTCTGTGATGGTCCCGTACAGGAGCACCGCCGGTTGATGGTTGGGATCAAGCTTTAATGCTGCTTTAACTGCCGCACCTGCATTCTCGAGTTCATTCTGTTCAAGGTAGGCTCGGCAAAGCGCACAGTGCGCCCCTATAAAATTCGGATCCAACTTTATAGCCGCCTCGAACTCTGCAACAGCTCGATTGTATTGCCCCGCCTCCAGATAAGCGATGCCAAGGTTATAATGTGCCTCTTTGATAGCATTCATTTGCGTCTTAAATTGAGAGTCCATACGAAAACTTTAATTTGCTACCATTTTATCATATTTGTCTTAACTTTGCAAACAAAAATCTTGCGTAAAGCTCAATTCTGAGGTATAATGGTATTGCAAATTGTGACGGAAGGGATTGAGAGAAAGGCTGGCAATTGGGAAGGGAGAACGGAGATCTGATGTTATTTCAACGGCTTTGTAGCACTTACGTACAAAACCTCCAACAGATTCACATCCAGGGCGATGCAACGGCCGAACTTTCCTTGCATACGCCTCTCAAAACCTTTTTAGAGCAGACCGCTGCGTTTTTAGGATACCCTGTCACCATTACACACGAGCCCCGACAGTTGGACATCGGCAGACCAGATTTCGTTGTGAAAGACACTTTGTTCCCACTCGGCTACATCGAAGCAGAGGCATACAACAGAGACCTCAACAACCTTACCGGACACGCCAAAACACAGAACCAGCGTTTCATAGAAAACCTTGATAACTTTATCCTGACCAATTTCCTTGAATTCCAGTTGTGGCGGGAAGGTCAGCTGCGGGCAGCCGCAAACGCTGCAAACGCACCCGAGCATTTAGAAGCACTACTGGAACAGTTCCTGAACGCCGGACATATCCAAATCACCTCGCCAGAGATCCTCGCAAAATACCTCGCCAGACGAACAAGAGAACTTCAGACACAGATTGCTACTGCGCTGACCGACGAAAACGGCAATATCTACACTATGTTTTCGGCGTTCAAAGAGACGCTCATCTCTACACTGACCGCTGACGATTTTACGGATATGTACGCACAAACGCTCGCTTATGGGTTGTTCGCTGCCCGTTGTACGCTACCGAATGCAACAAACTTCTCACGCCACACAGCAGCGGAGGCACTCCCGAAATCAAACGCGTTCCTTAGACAACTCTTCCATCATGTTGCATCCCCCGAATTGGAGGAGAACGTTACCTATATTTTGGATGACATCGCTGCCCTCCTCCAAAACGTCCCGACAGAGATGCTCCGCACAGCATTTGCTGGGAAAAATCACCTTGAAGACCCGGTGATCCATTTCTACGAAACCTTCCTTGCTGAATACGATCCACAGCGGCGGGTCGACCGCGGGGTCTATTACACACCCGCGCAAGTTATCTCCTACATCGTCACATCCGTGGACAGCTTGTTGAAAACAGAACTCAACAGACCCGACGGGCTCGCCGATGACGACACGCTTATCTTGGATCCTGCAACGGGGACAGGTGGTTTCTTGTTGGCGGTGCTTGAGCATATCCGAGGGGCCGTCGCGAAAACCTACGGCACGGCGGAGTGGACACAGTATATCAATGCTGCATTGGTCAAGCGGATTTTCGGATTTGAGCTGCTGGTCGCGCCGTATACTATCGCGCATCTGAAGTTGGGGCTGTTCTTACAATCACAAGGCTGGCGCGCCGATGAACGGCTGCGTGTCTACCTTACGAATACTTTGGAACAACCGACAGAGATGCAGTCCCCGTTACCCTTTGCAGGGTTTATCACCGATGAGGCAAACGCGGCGTTATCAGTAAAACGGGACGAACCGCTGCTTGTGATTCTCGGCAATCCACCCTATCCGCGGAGCTCCGCCAACCCCAGTCGTGAAGGCAGAAAACTTACTTTTATTGGTGAACGCATTGAGGATTATAAGCGGATAAACGGAGAACCGCTTGATGACAAGAACTTAAAAGCACTTCAATCGGATTATGTGAAGTTTATCCGATGGGCACAGTGGCGGATTGACAAAAACGGCGAAGGCGTTATCGGCTATATTGTCAACAACAGTTTTCTGGATGGTCCAATGTTTCGCGGCATGCGGAAAAGTTTGTTAGAGAGTTTCAACACGATATACCATCTCAACTTACACGGGAGCAGTAGAAGAACAGAAAATACCCCAACAGATCAGAAAGATGAAAACGTTTTTGACATCCAACAAGGGGTTTCTATTTTGTTATGTGTCAAAGAACGGGTAAATCCTACCCCCGCAAAGGTTTATTATGCGGATATGTGGGGAAACCGAGCAGAAAAATACAGAAAACTTTCGGAGATCGATGTTCAATCTACGGTGTGGTGTGCGTTGCAACCGACATCGCCCTATTACCTTTTTGTGCCGCAAGGAACAGATTACGGTCCCGAATATGAAACAGGCTGGCGACTTACGGACATTTTTGATGTCCATTCAGTAGGGATGGCTACGGGTCGAGATAGGTTGACAATTCATCGGACAGCTGAGGAGGTCCGCGAAACGGTAAAAGATTTTGTTTCTCTTTCTGTGGATGAGGTGAGGGAAAGGTACGGATTGCCAAGAGATACTCATCACTGGCAGACCGACCGTGCCCAGACAGATCTTCGTAATCATCTCGATATTGAAAGACATATAACGCCAATTCGTTACCGTCCGTTTGACGAGCGTTGGACCTATTATACTGGGCAATCCGGTTTCCACTCGCGCCCTAACTATGATATTATGCGCCATCTACAAAAGGAAAACGTTGCTCTTTCCATTTGTAGCATCGTTACAAGTTCTACATGGCAGCACGCCTTGGTAACCGACAAAATTACGGAAAAATGTTATATCTCAAACAGAGGTAGCGAATCCGGACATGTTTTCCCGCTCTACTTGTATCCAAAGCCTGATCAATTAGAAGTTGGAACAGAACGTTTGCTCAACATTAAACCTACCTTTCTCATTGCCCTCTTAGAGGCGTTAGCATTACCCCAAAGCGCACCTTTTAACCTACTGGAAGGAATTTCACCCGAGGAGGTCCTCGCCTATATCTATGCGGTGCTCTACAGTCCGACCTATCGAGAACGTTATTATGATTTCCTGAAATACGATTTTCCGCGTATTCCGTTACCACAGGATCTTGAACAGTTTCGCACCCTCGCAGCGTTGGGGCAGCGTTTGGTGGATGCACATCTGTTAAGAAAAGTCGCTCCCACAAGAACGGACGCATCCGTGACGCATCGGTTTGAAGGTGAAGGCGATGGTGTCGTCTCAAAGGTGCGTTATGCGGCGGGTAAGGTCTGGATCAATGCCACGCAGTATTTCACGGATGTGCCTGAGTCGGTGTGGGAATACGAGGTCGGGGCGTATCAGATGTGTGAGAAGTGGTTGCGGGATCGGCGACAAGCCGTTTTAAGGCATGCAGATGTCCGGCAGTATCGTGCGATTTTGGTCGCGATTGCAGAGACGTTGAAGGTGATGGCAGAGATTGACGCGGTTTTATGGCGGAGCAGAGAAGGTTAGCGGGAAATTCTGCTTGACAAAGGTCTCTAAATCGGCTTAGAATATACTAAAGTTGGACAAAGTTGTAAGATTTATGCTGCCTTGTCCAAAGGCAGAGACGTATCGTCTTGACACCTCACCCTAATATTCTGTGCGTTTGTTTTTTCATTGAACTTGGCGAAAAATGCGGCTACCGTCATTTGCGATCGGAGATAAGCCACCCGTAAGCCTTGTGTGAGTTTTCTTGGACGATACCCATGAATGCCGAGATGGTGACAGATGTCCTGAACACTTATCATTTTTTGTATTGCGTTGGGGTGTTGAGAATACCAACTTCGTGAGACTTGCTGCGATGAAACTGAGTTGCACGCACCGATGGATGCTTTTCCGATCAAAAAAAGTTCTGTTTATGAAAGGATACCTTTTTTTTTGCTTTCGCGCACTATAATTCTTAAAATTGTCCAAACTTTAGGAGCATATAGAAGCAGAAAAACATTCTTTTAAGGAGATAACTATGTCAGAAGATATTAGGATATCCATGTTTGAAGTTGTGGGCAGTCCTTTTTGTGTCGCCTCCGACGATGGAGAGAAGATTCATAAGCACCTTGACGCTGCGCTGAGGGAGAATCAAGAGGTTGTACTCTCGTTTCATAATGTTACGGCACTAACTGGTGCTTTCTTAAGTGCGGCGATCGGTCAGTTATATGGCACATTCAGTGAAGAAAAAATCCAATCTCTGTTGAAAGTAGAGGATGCAAAGCCAGATGATCTTGGATTGTTGAGGAGTGCTGTTAACAATGCCAAGTTGTACTTTAAAAACCCAGAACGATTCAAACAAGCGATACGAGAAGTCATGGGCGACGAGGTTGGTGATGTATAAAACCATGAATGAGTCGTGACGTGTCGATAATTCGCCAAAAAATAACAGCGGTCCTAGTAAGGCATCGTTTCGGTTCAATGGGTGTCTCCAGAAAACAGTGTTTGAAGGTGCGATGTCCACCGTTTGTCGTAGGGGAACCATTTATTGCCCGTTATTGACCACCAAACCCTGACACCCGTTTCTCTGCCCGCGAACTTTTTAAAATTGTCCAAAGTTTAGTAGAATATAGTACACGACTGATAAAAGGGTTCCCGCTATATGTTTCCAAATTTACAACAGATTCATCGAATCACAATATGGGGTGTTGGTTTAATCGGGGGTTCGCTGGGGCTCGCCCTGAAAAAGAACGGGTTTCAGGGGCAGCGCGTCGGATTGGGGCGGAACAGCAGCAGACTTGAAAACGCACTTGCACATAATGCCGTTGATGTGGTGACAACAGACTTAGCGGAGGGGATGCAAGAAACAGATATCGTCGTGCTCTGTACACCTGTCGCATTGGTACCAGTGTTGGTACAGCACATCATTGAATTTGTCGGCACACGCCAGAATCGGATCATCTTGACAGATGTCGGCAGCACAAAATCGACGATGGTCCGGACAATTGAGAGGCAGCTACAGGCACACGGAACAGGGGCCCTCTCTTTTGTGGGTGGGCACCCGATGGCGGGTTCCCATGAAACCGGTGTCAGTGCAGCGCGCGCAACGCTTTTTGATAACGCTACCTGTATCCTAACACCCACAGAAAACACCGATCCCGATGCCTTAAAACACATCGAAAATCTCTGGAAATTTGTTGGTGGTATCCCGCGCCGCCTCTCCCCTGAAACCCACGATCTACTCATCGGTGCGGCAAGCCACTTGCCCCACCTTATTGCAAGCGTACTCACAAACACCGTTGCCAATGTAGAAACCGAAGGCGGTAGGGCACTGAATTTTACAGCCACCGGCTTTCGAGATACGACCCGGATCGCCGCAGGATCACCCGACCTGTGGACCGACATCTTCACACAGAACAATGATGTCCTTTTATCTCTGATTGACGACATCATAGGTAACCTCACGGAATTCAAAACGCTGCTTCAGACTGATAACCGTGCTGAGATTGAACGTCTACTTCTGGAGGCACAGACGACAGTCAAAAAGCGTAGAAAAGAACTTGGAGGCTCATGAACAAGATTGGATCTCAGCTGACGATCGCGATGGATGGCCCCGCCGGGTCCGGAAAAAGCACAGTCGCACGACGCATCGCAGAAAAACTCGGACTCCTTTACCTTGACTCCGGTGCTATGTACAGGGCAGTGACCCTGTTGGCAATACGAGACGAACTTGCAGCGGATAGCCCTGAACTGCTTGAGCAGGTAAAAGCGTGCCACATTGAATTTAAGAATAACGGCAGAAGGATTTTGCTCAATGCTGAAGATGTCTCTGTCGCAATCCGCACGCCCCCCGTTAACAGACTCGTTGCAGATGTCGCAAAAATACCGGAAATCCGCCATGAGATCGTCATGCATCAACAACGCATCGGCAGTGAAGGAGGTATCGTCGCTGAGGGTAGGGATTTGACGACGATTGTTTTTCCTGATGCCGATTTTAAGTTTTATCTCGATGCCTCCGTGAGAGAACGCGCACAGCGGCGGCTTGCACAACTCCGGCGGCAAGATGTAGATACGACATTAGAGTCCGTTGCAGCGGAGATTCAAGAGCGGGATCAAAAGGACACAACCCGAGCACACAGCCCACTCCGCACCGCTGAAGACGCAATTATCGTTGATGCAACAGACAAAACAATTGACGAAGTGGTTGACTTCATCATCGCAGCAGTCCGCGAGGGGGCGATCAGCTCAAAGTAAATTATGTGGTATACCAATAACGGTTTCTGGACATCGCGTTCACTCTACCGATGGGGACATCGGCTCACAAATATTTTTTGTAAAACCTTCGGACGGCTGGAGGCAAGAGGCGTTCAGCATATTCCAAAGGAAGGCGGCGTACTGCTCGTTTCAAATCACGTCAGTTTCCTCGATCCTGTGATCGTCGGCTCCGCTGCAAACCGCGAAATCCATTTTATGGCACGAAGCAACGCCTTTGATATCCCCGGCTTGGGTAAACTTATTGCAATGTACAACGCCTATCCAGTGAATAGAGGCGCGCCGGATTTGGGGGCATTACGAAAGACGATCTCACTTCTGAAAGCCGGTAACGTTGTGCTGATGTTCCCCGAAGGCACCCGCAGCGTTGACGGTACATTAGGGAAGGCGCGCGATGGTGCCTGTTTTATCGCACACCGAGCTGGTGTACCGACGATTCCCGTCTATCATAACGGGGCAGAACGGATGTTACCACGCAATAGCAAACGCCTTCGACGCGCAAAATTAACCGTCGTCTTTGGTGAACCCCTTGAATTGACAGTGACAGAATCTGATACGAAGCGCGAAATGTATCAGGTGATGGGCAATCAGATGATGGAAGCCATCGCAGATCTACGAGACGAGGTGCTGCGTTGAGCAGGCATCCGCAATTCTTTTATTTTTCAGTAGGAGCAAGCTGCGCTCGCGATATATTATAACAATTGCCTGTTACCGCGTCGGGTTCGCCAGAATCAGTAAGACATCCCCCTCTTGAACTTGATAGGTTTTGCCTTCCGCCCTTAGCAATCCTCTGCTTCGGGCTTCTTGATAACTGCCGCACGCGACCAAGTCTTCCCAGTTAATCGTCTCTGAACGGATAAAAGCGTTCGCAAAATCTGTGTGAATACGTCCTGCTGCGTCAACGGCGGTCTGTCCTTCACGCAGCGTCCACGCACGTGTATCCGTCGAATTCATTGTGAAGAATGTGAGGAGTCCTAATAATTGGTATGAAGTCTGAACAAACCGATCCAAAGCAGATTCATGTAACCCCATTTCTTCCATAAACATTTCGGTATCGGCATCATCAAGTTGTGAGAGTTCCAATTCTAATTGCGCGGCGAGTACGATAACTGCTGTTTGCGGCTCCGTCTTATATCTACTGAAACGTTCAAGGATTGCATCCGCTTCTTCAAGCTGCGTTTCATCAATATTACAAACTAACAGCAACGGTTTCAGGGTTAGAAATCCGTAGCCGCGTATCAATTTTTCTTCATTCGCAGCTAATTTTAAAACACGGAGCGGTTTTCCCGCCGCTAATGTCTGTTGGCACACCTCTAAGATCCCGATCTCGTTTTGCTGCTCTGGTAATTTCTGGTTTTGATATTGCTTTCGGAGTCGGTCGAGTCTACCCTCAACAATTTGCAGGTCTGCCAGTGCAAATTCCAACGAAACGTTCTGTATATCGCGTTCGCCATCAACGCTACCGTCCACGTGTGGCACGGCATCATTTTCAAAGAGCCTGACGACATGCGCAAGCGCGTCAACGGTCCGAAGTTCCGCCAGCATCCCCGGATCCAATTCCGCCTGTTCCACGTCCGATTTGGTTACGCCAGCGACATCTACATAGTCAATTGTTGCGGGTGTCATTTTTTCGGATTCAAAAATTTCCGCTAAACGTTCGAGACGTTCGTCAGGAACATTGGCAGTGCTTAGGTTTATGTGTCCTCGACTTGTATAGCCGCCGATTTCTGCATTCGATTGTGCTAAAGTGTTAAACACTGTCGTTTTGCCGACCTGAGGTCTGCCTACAATACCTATTCTCATTATATTACCTGTTCGCTACTGATGCCTGATAGCTGTTGACGATAGAAAATTCTGTTGACAATCTCTACAGAAACTGTTAATATTAAAAGCATATATAGGATCCAACCTGGAGGTAAATTTAACGTGAGCGAACAGAACGAAAAAAAGCGACAGCGCCTCGTCAAAATTCTGGCGGCTCTCTTAATCCTTACCGTATGCTTTGCTATTTTGCAGTGGTTTATCATCAAAGAGTTATTCAGTTTCGGTGCCGATATGGTGAAGGATGCGCTGATTCGCCAGGCACCTGAAGGCGTTGACCGGGCGGACATCCAAGCAACATTTGAGCGGGTTAAGTCTGCTGTGATGCAGCTACCGTTCAGTTTTCTCACCGGTAGAATTGACCTCCGCAAGATCAAAGCCGTCGGAAGTTATGCAATTGCGGCAAACAGCGATGAAGTGTGGGACGCTGAAGAAATTAACACGCTCCTCCGAATGATGAACGCTTCTGTCGGCATCCAAAGAGAGTCAGAGTAACTTGCTTGTCCCGTTTGTGAGCGACATTTAAACCATGCAGATACATCTAACGCCCCCTTATGAAAAATTCGCCTATGCCTACGATCAGATGATGACGAATGTCAACTATGCGCGCTGGACACACTACATTGAGTCGCTTTTTGACAAGTATGATTGTAAGCCGCGCCGGATCCTCGATTTAGCCTGCGGTACTTGTGCCTTAACGATACGCCTCGCGCAAAACGGTTATGAAATGACCGGCGTAGATCGCGCAGTCGGTATGCTCGACATCGCTAAAGACAAGGCAAAAGCACACGATGTGAATATCGAACTGCATCACGGCGATATGCGCGATTTCCAACTGAATCAACGTTTTGATGCGGTCCTCTGCACTTATGACAGCATCAACTATGCTTACGATGAAACCGAACTCAGCAACGTTTTTCAACACGTTGCTGAACATTTAGAACCCGATGGGCTCTTTATCTTTGATGTGACGACTGAACGGAACATCGTTGAGCATTTTCACAACAAAACGTTCGCTTCAAACCACCAAGACTATACCTATATCTGGAAAAACAACTACCTCTATAACACGAAAATGTGTAGAACGCTTCTAACGTTTTTTATCCGTGAAGGCGAATTGTTCAGACGCTATGAGGAAGTCCATCAGCAACGCATCTTTGAAGTAAACACTGTCAATGACCTGCTCAAAGCGGCGGGGTATAAACCGCTGAGTGCTTACGATATGTACACCTTCAACCGCTGGACCCGCTATTCAGATCGGATTAACTTTACGGCACGGCTCATCTGAAACGCATACCATAAGCACCCATTCCAGTCTTACAATCCTTCCGCGATGAGGTCGCCGACCTCTGCAGTCGTATACCCCATCCGTCCGGCACCTAAATCTTTGATTTTGCCGCTTCCGAGAAGATCGCTAATGGATTTTTCTACTTTTTGTGCCGCGTCCGGGTGTCCAAGATGGTCGAGCATCATTCCTGCTGCGCCGATCGCAGCGATCGGATTAATCTCGTTTTTGCCGGTATAGCGCGGGGCGGAACCGTGGATCGGTTCAAACATAGCAACGCTCTCTGGGTTCAGATTGCCGGATGCTGCGATCCCCATACCGCCTTGGATCATCGCGCCGAGGTCGGTGATAATGTCGCCGAACATGTTACATGTCACAACTACGTCAAACCATTCTGGGTTCTTCACCATCCACATTGTCGTCGCATCGACGAACGCATATTCCTTTTTAATGTTAGGGTAGTCTTCACCGACCTCGTCAAAAACGCGGCGCCAGAGATCGTGGGCATAGGTCAGAACGTTCGCTTTATCACAGAGCGTCAAGGTATTTTCCTTGTTCCGTTTTTGGGTTAACTCATAGGCATAACGGACGCAGCGTTCTACCCCTTTGTAAGTGTTAATCATCTCTTGAATTGCCACCTCGTCGCGGGTGCCCCGTTTCAGGAAACCGCCGATGCCAGCGTAGAGCCCTTCTGTGTTTTCGCGAACAATAATGAAATCAATATCTTCCGGCCCTTTATCTTTGAGAGGGGTCGGCACGCCAGGATAGAGCTTAACAGGACGGAGGTTAATATAGAGATCGAGTTCAAACCGGACCTTTAACAGGATACCTTTCTCTAAAATGCCGGGTTTAACATCGGGATGTCCGATCGCACCGAGATAGATAGCATCTAACCCACGAAGTTCCTCTAATACTGAATCCGGTAGCACCTCACCTGTTGCGAGATACCGATCGCCACCGACATCATATTCGACTGTTTCATATTGGATGCCCGCAGGTGCGGCTGCTGCCCCAAAGACCTTCATCGCTTCGCGCGTTACTTCGGGGCCAATCCCATCGCCTGGGATGAGACCGATTTTATACATAGATTTGCTCCTCATATACTTATGCCTTGAATTTTGGATACCCTATATTTTACCACATCTACACGGATATTGCAAATCGGAGAGTTTGATGTTTCTGCAAAAACAGAGATATGCTATAATGATTATCCGAGCGACACAGCATCTTGAAACACCGGAGGAATACCTTGATTAGCGAAGCGCGTCTGAAGACAATTCTCAATAACTTCCGCGACCAGCGCATCCTTGTTGTAGGGGATTTTTACCTGGATGCCTATTGGTACATAGATAAGACGCGATCAACATTATCGTTGGAAACGCCGTGGCATACGAACCCTGTCGTTGAACAACGCTATAGCCCGGGGGCTGCAGGAACCGTTACGAATAATCTGAAAGCGTTAGGCGTTGGGACTGTCTATACACTCGGCGTTATCGGTGAGGACGGATTTGGCGGGACACTCCGCAATTGCCTGCAGGCAAATGGATGCTCGACAGATTTTATGGTCCAAGCACCGGGATGGGTTACGCCTACCTATCTTAAACCGATCCACCGCGGCTATGAAGATGTGGAAACAGAGGGACCGCGATTTGATATTGAGAACCAATCCCCCATGCCAGCGTCAATCGAAGATTCTGTTATTGAGGCACTTCAAACCTGTCTTCCACTTGTTGACGGCATTATCATCGGTGATCAGATGCCGCTTGAGAATTTAGGGGTCGTCACGACACGCGTGCGGGAAGCACTGTGTGCTTCGGCAGTACACTTCCCAGAAAAAGTTTTTTTCGCCGATTCTCGCACGCGCATTGCTGAATATCAGAACGTCAGCATTAAACCGAACCGGTTCGAGGCAAAACGAGCCGTTCAACCAGACTGGCACGGACAGCAAGTTGACCTTGCGGCAGCAAAACAGGACGCAATTCACCTTGCAGAAAAGACACAAAACACCGTATACATTACCCTCGGCGAAAACGGTATCCTCGTCTATTGTAACGACACGGTCACACATATTCCGGGTATCCCAATTGATGACAAAACCGATCCTGTTGGTGCAGGCGATAGCGTTTCGGCAGGTCTCGTCGCGACACTCTGTTGTCTTGGCACCAATCACGCAGTTGAAGCGGCTTACGTCGGGAACCTGGTGGCTTCAATCACTGTCACCAAAATCGGCACGACGGGGACTGCGTCACCGACAGAAGTCCTTCAACGCCATCGGAGCCTCGCCAATTTATGAATGTTTTTGATACAATGACGCAACGCCGAAGCCATCGTGGTGCGTTTCAGGAACGCGCAATAGATGCTGACGACCTTGAGAAACTCATTGAGGCGGCGCGGTGGGCACCCTCACCTTTTAACGTCCAACCTTGGGAAATAGTCCTGATTCAGGAGTCGGAGGGCAAAACCGCTCTCGCGGATCTAACAGAGCGCGCCATCGTTGCACAATTCAAGGACCCAAAATTCCTTGATGACAACAGCCGTTGGATGCGGGTTACAGAAACAGAATGGCAAGAGCGTGGCGACGGCGTTCTGCTGTCGGAACACGTCACGCTACCGAAACTACTTCAGAATGCACCTGGGAAACTTTTAGAGGAATTGTTAAAAAACGCGAAAGCGTTCACGCTCCTCGGACATTTGGGTGCCGGGAAGATCCCTGCCAGAGAGATCGCAACACAAGTGCGCGAAGCACCCCTGCTCATGTTAGTGACCATGAATTGCAAAAGATTTCCGCCCGGTCAAGGGGCGACCCGATGGATGTGGTTGAGTATGGGGATGTTGATTCAGAATGTACTCCTCGCTGCGACTGCCTTGAACATCGGGGTGCAGTTTGTCAGTGCGCCGCTTGAAAGTGCTGCAAACCGTGAACAGATCCGCCAACGCCTTAATGTACCAACCTCTCACGAGATCATCACACTCCTCAGGATGGGATATGTTGCGGCGGAAAGTGGGGATTCTGTACGGTTACAACCTTCAGGATTTGTACACGCTGAAAAGATGAAATCGAAGGAGGCGGGCACGGGGACCCGCCGGGACTGAGAATGGACATATTAGGCTTCGCGATTCTGTAAGCGTTCTTTTAATGCAGCTTTCTGTCTTTTGAGTCGCCGTAACTGACGTTGACGAATCTGTGTCCGACGTCGGACTTGTCCGCTTTTACTTCTTGGCATCGTTCTCCCTCCTTTCTTCAATTGTTTTAGCGAGATACATCACTGCCGATGTGCATTGCGCTTCTACTTCTGCCATCGCAATGACAAGTTCGGCTTCAGAACGTGCATGTAACTGAAGTCTGTCTTCGGTAACGGTGATATAGCGTTCGTTTGCTTGGTCAACAAATTCAATCTGTTCTTCGTTCTCGCTCACCAAAACATAGTTCGCCAATCTTTCTTGTAAAGATAGGTCGTCTGTGGATTCCTCAAAATTCTCTTTTATGGCTAAGCCCTCAAAATTTTTATAGAGGGCTCGCGCGGGCAGTTCATCAGGTATTGGTATTGGTGCAGGCAGTGATGGTTTGGGTGGTGCTTCTTGATAGGCAACTGGCTCCGGTTCCGAAAGTTTAGGAGATTTTATTAGGTTCGACATCGGTAAGTGCGTTTTAACTTCAACTGCTGCCTCTTCGAGTGTCGCATGGTGAGGAACGGAGTCCACGGTATTAGGTTTAGGCACTATAATTTCGGCGGTATCTTCGGCTAAGGGAGCATCTGAAAAAATGGACGTTGGTTGGGATAGATACGAATCATCCTGTGCCAGCACATCCGAAAGGATACCCTCTACTTCTTCGCGACCCCTGGTCATTACGTCCATATCCTCCACAAGTACCCGTAAAGTTTCGATGCCGATGGTTTGAATCATCGGATGAAACGCTAATATTTCCCGGGGAGCTGCTTCAAAAAGTGAACGGGTAACGAAAGCGACCTCTGTGAGTTCCCGATTACCAGTCAATTTGAGACGTTTTTCACACGCAGTCAGTGCGTGTGTTAACCGATCCATAAAATCCGGGGTGAGCAGATGTGGCAGCACCTCTAACCGAAAATGATCGCATGCAGCTTCCGCCTCCGACATCGGTGTTAGCGTCTCGTTCACGTAGATTTCATCTACACTTTCATATATCGAAGAAGAGGGGTCTGCTTCAGGGATAAGAAAATCTTCTAAACTGTTTGCAGGCGCGTCTGGTACCTCCAATTCTATGTCAGTAAGGACCTCCATCACACGCTGCTGCATCAAGTCCGGGTCGAAAAGCACATTTTCCAACTCAGGTTCGTCAAGCAGCTTTTGGCTCGCTGCGATACAAGCGTGTAAATGTTCTTCTTCCGATTTTCCGTGAAGAAGTCTACGATGCTTTTCATGAGCAAGCTGCTTTTGTCTGGATTTCCGGTCGCGATTCCGTTTTTCGCGTTTCCGTGCCACATTGGTGGAGCGGCGCCCTTTTTTCTTTGCCATGGTGATGTGTTTTTATTATCAAGAGATTGTTATTTTAGAACTCAGACAGCTGATCCGTATTGCAAACCAGCGTCCAACTTCAAGTTTGGCTTATTTTTTAAGTATATACCAACAGGTTTTCAATGTCAAGACTAAATTTTGTAACGCTGCGTTGAGTCCTAACAACTTGCGCTGAGTCCTAATAACTGTAGACCCAGATAGATGCTTAAAAATGGCTTAATCCACAATTTTTATACCCCATAATTTGATTAATTACGTCATATTCAGTATAATACTATAGGTAAAACTGCTTTTGTTTCATCATCTGTGAATCGATAGTTAAAACATGGGTTTACCCCAATATTTATTAGGAGAGAAATCGTTATGTTTTCCAAAAATCATATTAAACCGGTTGTCGTCGCGCTTGGCATCGTTTTAGCCATTTTCATGGGCGCGTTCACGACAGTTATCGCGGATCAACATGCCGAAGAAGCAGTTGAAGCAGAAACGACAGAAGAAACTGAGGCATCTGAAGAAGCATCCGCAAGCAGCGACCCTATACAACTTAAGACTCTCGTTGTGGTCGGGACGCGGGCAAAACCGCGCTCTGTCTTGGATTCGGCGGTACCGATTGATATTGTGTCAAGCGAATCCTTTGAAAAGCAGGGCGGCGCGGATCTACCGGATCTGCTGAGAACTTTGGTGCCATCCTATAACGTCAATACACAACCGATTAGTGATGCATCAACAGTGGTCCGTCCGGCGAATTTACGAGGACTCGCTCCTGACCATACACTCGTGCTAGTCAATAACAAACGGCGACACCGTGCCGCAGTGATTCACTGGTTGGGGAACGGTTTATCCGATGGCTCACAGGGACCTGACCTGGCACCTATTCCTGCAATTGCCCTGCAACAGGTAGAGGTCCTCCGTGATGGCGCATCCGCACAATACGGGTCGGACGCTATCGCAGGCGTGATGAATTTTCGATTAAAAGATAACTATGAAGGCGGTTCGATTGAATTTAAACCCGGTATCTACCAATACGGCGACGGTAGGCAATTCGCGCTCGCTGGCAACATCGGTTTAGGAGATCCAGATGTCTGGAGTAGCCTCAGTTTCGAATACGGTGGCGCAGATCCCACTATCCGGTCTATCCAACGTACGGATGCCATAAACTTGATTAACGCAGGCAATTTCAGTGTGAAAGACCCGGCGCAAATTTGGGGACAACCGATTATAGAAAATGACATCAAATTGTTTGCCAACTACGGTGCCACTCTCACAGATACCATCAATTTCTATGGGCATGCCAACTACGCAAGCAAACGCGTTGAAGGCGGGTTCTACTTCCGAAACCCAAACACTCGCAATGGCGTGTTTAGCCCAACCGGGAGGGATGATACCTTGCTCGTCGGGGATTTGCGGGGTTTGACAGCGGAGATGGCGGATTGGGAAGCCCGAAAAGCGGATTGGGAAGCACAAAATCCGGAGGCAGTGGATGCCGGGGAGGCGTTCCCCGAACTATCACCTCACGATGCCGACGATATCCCAATCACCAACCACGTTCCTGATCCCGAACGGCTGCAAGCAGTCAAGAATGACCCGAATCTATTCACATTCCAAGAGATGTTCCCAGGCGGATTCACACCCAGATTTGGGGCATTCATGTGGGATAGTTCCGTCGTCGTTGGCCTTAAAGGCACCGCTCTGGAAGAAGCCTTAGGGAACCCCTTAACTTGGGATCTGAGCGGCTCTTTTGGACGCAACCATGC
>RKRO01000121.1 GCA_007571355.1 Candidatus Poribacteria bacterium
TTACTATAATTGAGGTATACACTGCACAAACTAAAAGTTTGTGCTACAATTCACGCTGCTGTGCTGCGAAAATAGAACGTGCAACACCTCCGAAATAATTAATCAAACTGGTGTTACTTTAGCATTTTCTCCGCAGCGCGAACAACCGCGTCAGCATCGCACCGGCACAGTGCATAGAGATGTTGTAGGTCACCATGTTCAATGAATTCGTCGGGGATACCGAGGTTCGTAACTTGAACGTCTGTGATCCCTGCTTCTGCAAGTGCTTCCAAAACGGCACTCCCAAAACCGCCCATCACCACGCCGTCCTCAATTGTAATGATTTTACCGATTTGTTCTGCGAGCGGCAGAATTGTTGCGGTGTCTAACGGTTTTACAAATCTCGCGTTGACAACTGTTGCAGCGATTCCTGTATCGGCTAATGTTTGGGCGGCTTCGAGTGCCGGGTAGACTCGGTTGCCGATAGCGATAATAAGTACATCGTCCCCCTCTCTGACGATTTCACTTTTTCCGATGGTTAAGGCTCGCGGCTCCGGTTCGATTTTGACCCCGACACCTGTTCCACGTGGATAGCGGAACGCGATCGGGCCGTCTTCATACACGAGGGCGGTCTTCACCATGAACTGTAATTCGTTTTCATCTTTGGGTGCCATGATGACCATATTTGGGATCGAACGGAGGTACGCCAGATCGAAGACCCCGTGATGCGTGGGTCCGTCTGCGCCGACGAGTCCGCCTCTGTCCAATGCGAAGATGACAGGGAGTTTTTGGATACAGACATCGTGTAGGACCTGATCGTAGCTGCGCTGGAGGAAGGTTGAATAGATAGCAGTGACGGGGCGCATGCCTTGTGCTGCGAGGCCTGCGGAAAATGTGACGGCACACTGCTCCGCCAATCCGAGATCGAAACAGCGTCTTGGGAAGGCGTTCCCGAATTTATCCAGCCCGGTGCCGCCGGGCATCGCTGCGGTTACACC
Source organism: Candidatus Poribacteria bacterium (assembly GCA_007571355.1). Taxonomy (GTDB): domain Bacteria; phylum Poribacteria; class WGA-4E; order WGA-4E; family WGA-3G; genus WGA-3G. The sequence goes on from RKRO01000121.1 coordinate 978, forward strand.
GACGACACGTGCATCGCGTTTCGCCAGTTCAATGAGTGTTTGACTGAACACTTCGGTGTAGGTTGGTGTCGGCGGTTTCGGTTTCAGTGCTTTACCCGTTTTGAGGTTGAAAGGGCCGCTGACACTGTAGAACCCGACGGGATCCGCTGCTGCGGGTGCGTAGCCGCGTCCTTTTTCGGTTACAACGTGCAGCAGGATAGGCCCGGTGAGGTTACGGATACCGGTCAATATAGGGATCAGTGCTTCCAAATCGTTTCCGTCGAGGGGCCCGAAGTATCGGAACCCGAATTCCTCAAATAGTGTGCCGGGTTTTAAGGAAGCCTCAATTTTACGTGCAACCTGTGTTGCGTCTGCTGGAATTAAGTTCAGTAGTTCTTTGACCCCAGAACGGAGGAAGTTATAATGTGGTGAGCTTGTGAGTTTGTGGAAATGTTTTGAGAACGCGCCGACAGTCGCTGAAATGGACATGTTGTTATCGTTGAGGATGACGACCATGTCGTTCTTGAAATCGCCTGAGGCGTTCAATGCTTCAAAAGCCATACCGCCTGTTAATCCGCCATCTCCAATAACAGCAACGACTTTGTAAGTATCATTGGTCAGGTCTCGGGCGGTGGCGATCCCTAACGCGGCAGCGATAGAGGTGCTGGAATGCCCTGCCCCGAAAACGTCATATTCGCTTTCGGCTCTGCTGAGAAATCCACTAATGCCGCCGCTCTGTCTGAGGGTCGGGAATGTCTCTCTTCTGCCGGTCAGCAGTTTATGCGGGTACGCCTGATGCCCGATGTCCCAGAGAACTTTATCGCGGGGTGTATTAAAGACAGTATGCAAAGCTATCGCCAATTCAACGGTACCGAAGTTCGGTGCGAAGTGCCCCGGATGTTCGGAGAGGACCGTTAATAGATAGTCGCGCATCTCTTGCGCGAGGATTTTAAGTTCATCAATTTCAAGTTTTCTAAGATCGGCTGGCGTATTAATTTTTTCTAAAAACATTTTTAATTATCCCTTGTGGTTTGGCGATGGTCTTTGTAATTACGGATAAATTTTATCGTAACATCCGAAAATAAATGCACACTTTTATCAAGACAACCCCTCCCCTTATCAGGAGGGAATAAGAGATGTGTTTCCATAATGATGGGCTTTACGATAAATGATTTGGCACCCGGGCACTGTTCCATTACATGCCGCGGTCATTTCTGATAAGCGAAAAAGTGTTTTAGCAACAGTTTTCATCAACACCGCTCAGAAACCCTTATGAAACGAAGTGGAACGATGCACAGCGGCGAATTATTTAAGAATTATCTGTTTTGAGAACGTCTTCCACTCGCTGCTCTGCTTTTTCGAGCATTTCTCGACACGATGAAACCAAATGGACACCTTCTTCAAAGAGTTTGAGAGAATCCTCAAGCGGCAGTTCGTTGCCCGCTTCAAGTTTATCGACGATCTCGGTCAGTTTTGCAAGTTTTTCTTCAAAGGTCACGTTTTGTCTCCATGAGCGGTGAACATGCTTGTCGGCGGGGTTTGTAACCCCGGTATATAATTTCTTACTTTCGATGAACTTCGTCCAGAAATTCTTCAATCCGACAAGCGAAATGTCCACGCGCCAGTTGAACCTCAATTTTATCGCCAACGGATACTTGTTCGGCTGCGGTTAGGACTTCACCATCTGTTTTTCGGGCGATGCTGTATCCGCGCTCCAACGTGGCTAATGGGCTCAAAGCATTCAGGTGTTGTGCGAGGGCGTGTAGCCTGTTTTCGCTATCGGTCAGGTTACGCTTTACTGCATTCCGACACGCAGCATCCAAATTATCCAATGTTTGGTACAATTGATAAATGGCATCTCTACGTTGTGTTGGTGCAAGTCGCGTCTCAAGTTCTTGGAGCCGCGTTTCGTCTCTATCCAATCGGTTTTGAATTGTTGTGCGCAGCCACAGCTCGAAACCGTTCAGTTGTGCGAAAAGTTCATCCTGATCTGGTACGATATGTTCTACGGCAGCTGAGGGGGTCGGTGCTCGGTGATCCGCCACCCAATCAGCGATGGTGAAATCGGTTTCGTGTCCGACTGCAGACACGATGGGAATTCTGGAATCGAAAATGGCACGTGCGACGCGTTCTTCATTGAATGCCCAGAGGTCTTCAATAGAGCCGCCCCCGCGACCGACGATGAGTACATCTATATCTTCCCGCTGATTCAGCACTTGTATTGCAGAGGCGATCCCCTGTGCTGCGCCATCTCCTTGAACAAGCGTCGGATGTAACAACACCTCGGCTAACGGGTAGCGTTTACGGAGTTGTTGAAGGATGTCTTGTATTGCTGCACCTGTCTTTGACGTGACGATGCCGATCTTCCGCGGGTATCTTGGCAACGGTTTTTTGTGGATGTCATCAAACAATCCTTCATCCGATAGGCGTTCCTTCAATTCTTCGTAGGCTCTTTGCAACGCCCCGATGCCAACCGGTTCGACGTTTCGACCGACAATCTGATATTGCCCTCTCGCGGAATAGAGACTCAGCTGCCCTTGTACGATGACCTCCTCACCGTCTTTCGGTAAAAATTTGAGGCGGGTTGCATCCCTCCGAAAAATGGCAACGGATATCTGATGGTTGCCCTCTTTGAGCGTGAAATAGACGTGTCCAGCACCAGAGCGACTGTAATTGGAGACTTCTCCCTGTACCCATACATTCTGAAATTCCGGTTGTGTGTCTATGAGTTGTTTCAGCAGGCTCGTTATGTCGCCGACACTACGGACAATTTTTGTGGGTATTGAAAATTCTAATTGCATGTTAGTTCTTAGTTGGCCGTAATCCGTAATAACTGCACACTTTTTTGAAGGCAACCCCCCTCCACCCCTTATCAGGGGGAATCAGAGGTACCTCGCTTCGGTTTGATGTGTTTCCATAATAATGGATTTTACGATAATTAATATTGATGTTGATGTTGCAGCGGCACGATGCTCACTGCTAGTCCTGTTTTTTCGTCGAGTTCGATCTCAGCACCGCAAAGTTTCACATTGCCTTTCGCGACGGTGAAGCGCGTGGGCATCATCGTCAAAAACCGTTCAAGTACAAGATCAGTACGTGTCCCAATCACTGAATCGTAGGGTCCCGTCATACCGACATCTGTAATGTAAGCGGTCCCTTGGGGGAGGATGCGTGCATCTGCTGTGGGGACATGTGTGTGGGTGCCGATGACAGCACTGATGCGCCCGTCGGCGTGCCATCCCATTGCGATTTTCTCGGAGGTTGCCTCTGCGTGGAAGTCGAGGAGGATATGCGGTGTCTCGGCTTTGATCTGCGGTAAAATTGTATCGAGTGCGTGGAACGGGTTGGTATACGGATTCATGAAAATCTGCCCGGCGAGATTGATGACCCCGAGTTTTGTTTGTCCGTCGGCGGAGGGTACAATCGTCACACCGTTTCCGACGACTTTGGTCGGATAGTTCGCGGGCCGTATCAGCTGCGGTGTTGTCTCAATAAAGCGGAAAATCTCTTTGTTATCCCAGACGTGGTTGCCGGTGGTAATTGCGGAGACCCCTGACGCTAATAGTTGGTCAACGATGTCGAATGTCAAACCTTTACCGCCGGCTGCGTTCTCGCCGTTTGCGACAATAAAGTCGTATTCATGTCGATGTGCTGCCAAAAACCCTGCCGTTGCTTTCCTCCCTGGAATTCCGACGATGTCTCCGATAAACAGTATTTTCATTGCTCCCTATCGCTTTCGTATTGGTTAGCAGTTGTCAACCACTAATTGTTTCTAATTCTGTGAGTGTGAACACGGATGTGAACGAACATCCGAGTGCTTCAATTTTCGATCCGCCGCCAGCCTGCCGGTCAATGACTGCCACGACATGCTCCACGGTGTACCCTGCCTCGCGAATCTGTTCAATGGCGGTACAAACTTGTCCTGCCGTCGTAATCACGTCTTCTATGACAACGAGGGTGCTACCTTCCTTAGCACCGCCCTCTATAAGATTGCAGGTACCATAAGGCTTCGCTGCCTTACGGACGTAAAAGCACGGGATCCCTGTTTGTAACGAGAGGGCTGTTGCAAGTGGGATACCGCCTAATTCTATGCCTGCCAACCCGTCACAACTCGATGGGAGTAACTTCGCCATCTCTGCGGCGATTGCGGTCAGCAGAACGGGGTTACTCTCAAACCGGTATTTATCCCAGTAGAAGTTGCTGATATTCCCTGAACGGAGTTTGAATTCACCGGTGAGATACGAAGCCTCACGAATCTGTTTTGCGAGTTCTGCTACCTGTTCTTGACGTTCTTCGGTTTGCTTTGCAACCTTGTTCGCCTGTTCTGCCTGGCGCACCTGCTGCTGATTCGCTTCTGCAGATCGATTAGCAGCGTCTATTAGTTCATTTGCTGCGCTTCTTATTTCTTTCTTAAAATCAGATATTACCTTACTAACACCCGTATTGTCAGCTCTGAGATTGATTACAGCGTCACGTCCTCTCGGCATTGTTTACTCCTTTTGTCCATTTTGGACATATCATATTTCTAAGGTGAATCTTATCGTAACATCCAAAAAGAAATGCACACTTTTAGGAAACTACCCCCCTCCCCCTTATCAGGGGGGAATCAGATGGCAAACACTTCGATGGGATGTGTTTCAATCCTTATGGGCTTTACGATAACTGAAAACTGAAAACTATTCTCTCCGATAACTGAAAGATTTTTCGTGGAAAAATCGTACGGATACCCCTTAAAATACCTCAATGTGTGCGGTATCTCCTGTTATGACTTCTCCGATAATAGCGGCTTCAGGGCAATCGGCCGCGCGGAGTTCCGAGACCGCTGCATCGGCATTCTCCGCCGGAAGTGAGAACAACAGACCGCCGGACGTTTCCGCCTCCATTAGGATGTGACGCATCGCTTCGCTATCCGTATGAAACGTGACCTTGTCAGCAAGGAATGTCATATTCGCAAGATAGGCTTGCGTGTAGGTATCTTGTGCGACGAGTGCTGGGGCATCTGCAAAATGCGGAACGGCCCTGGTATCAATCTTTAGACGGACGCTGTTGCCGGCTGCCATCTCCGAGGCGTGTCCTAAGAGACCGTAACCTGTGATATCCGTGCAAGCACTTGCGCCGTATTTGAGCATCACTTGTGAGGCAAAGGCGTTGAGTCGGGTCATTGATTCAACGAGTTGCGGTAGGACTGCATCGCTGATTTTATCGAATTTGAGTCCTGTGGTGAGGATACCGATGCCGAGGTTTTTGGTTAAAATGAGGACATCCCCCGGACGCGCCCCGTAATTTTTGACGAATTTTTCTGGATGCACGATACCGGTTACAGAGAGTCCGTACATCAATTCTGGTGCGTCGACCGTGTGTCCACCGACAAGCGCAGCCCCGGCTTCAATTGCTTTTTCGGTGCCGCCTCTGACAATATCGCCGAGGATTGATAAGTCTAAATCCGCCTTGGGCCAGCAGGTGATGTTCAACGCGGTTTTCGGAACGCCGCCCATGCTATAGACATCACTCAGTGAGTTGGTCGCGGCGATCGCACCGAATGTGTAGGGGTCATCAACGATCGGTGTGAAATAGTCAACCGTGTTAACGAGTGCGATGTCGTCGGCGATACGGTAGATGCCAGCATCGTCTGATGTCTCGGTGCCGACGAGTAGGTTCGGATCCGTGGACTTCGGGATGTTCTCTAAAATGTGTGCAAGCTCCCCCGGAGCGAGTTTTGATGCTCACCCGGCGCATTTCACTGTCGCGGTTAAACGGATTTTCTGATGTGTCATATTTCTCTTTATGTGTTCACCCGGATTGGTTTGTAGTCGTGCGATTCATCACACGACTGTAGATCGCAACGGGCAATGAATGGTTTCCCTACGACGAACCATGTTTATCTTCAATTTGAAGATGGCCAAGGCAAATTATTGTAGGTCCTCTAAGACAGATTTTACGTATGCTACGCTCCGACCGTCTTGATGGAACTGATCGCCGTCCCGGATCCCCTCAATTGCTAAATAACCGTTGTAATGGACCGCCAGCAATGCTGCGATTGCAAAGCGGTAGTCGATTTCACCGTCGGGCAGCGGTGTTTGGACGTAGATTGCGGTTTCTAAATCTGGTATATGCACCCGATAGAGACTCTTGCAGTGCCAATAGTTGACATGCGGTGCCAGTGCAACGATCGCGTCCTCACAAGATTCCTCTGGGATGTCGTAAGTCCAGTAGATATTGCCTAAATCGGGATTCACGCCGACGTTGGGTGCATCGATTAATTCTAAGAGATGCAGTGCCGACCAACTGTTGTCCGCGATTGAGTTTTGATGGATTTCTATGGAAATCTCGACCCCGAGATCCGCAGCGATGGTTGCGACTTCGCTCACAGCTGTTGCGGTCCGTTCGTAGTCTATCGGGCTTGCAAGACGGCTTGAGCCCTGTGACACGGGCTCGCCGCGATACGTGCCTTTCCCGTTCGGATCGCGCGGCGGTGTGGTGACTGTCGAGTTAACGACTCCGGCACCGACCTTCGCTGCGAAGTGAGCGGCAGCTATCATTCGTTGTTTGTTCGATGCGGCGACACGTGGGTGCGCGGCACCGCCACCGCCACGGATAGCGACGCACGGCATACCGGCATCTTCAAGTTCGGAACGGAGGGTTGCGACATCTGCGTCGGATAGGTTCATCGTTGGGAGTTCGATACCGTCGAACCCAATCTTTTTTGCATGTTTCAAAAACCGTTGGCGATCTGCTGGGTTGGTAGGGAACCCGGTGCCGTTGTATGGATACGAGGCACATCGTCTAAAAGCGTAAGCGATCTTCATCAATGCTCTCCTTCAAATAGATAGGCTACAGTCCGCTGGAACTGTCGGAAAAGTTGAGGATTTACAGCGTCTAAAGGTGCTGGTGTCTTCTGGCTGTCTCGCTGATGCTGTACGGTACCGTTCGCTTGTGTAGATAATTTAACATGGCTGCTGTTTTTTTGTAAAGCGGCATCTCGGTCTGCGATGGCGCTGAGGATACTGCGGTAATACCATGCTTGGTCTTCGACACCCCCGTGGAACCGATCCCATACCGAGTCGCCGATGTCATCATATTCCGAGATGATCGTCCGTAGGTTGTGAAGTTTGTCGGCGCATGTCACAGTGCAGACTTCGGGACTTGCGGTTTTCAGTGCCTCAATCCGTTCGGTTTTACGTGCCCGCCACCGTAACGCTTTGTCCTCTGAACAACCGTCCACGATATTCGCGACGGCATCCCCAAAACGTTCTCGAATAAAATTTAACGTCATGTCCGTATCTTCGACTGTATCGTGTAAGATGCCTGCTATGATAACGGTTTCGGTACATCCGGCTTCCATTAAGATGAATCCGACCGCGTAGGGGTGTGTGATATAAGGCGTGTGGGTGCCTTTCCGGTATTGCCCATGATGTGCTTCAGCAGCGACTTCTATCGCCTCTTCAATCTGATTTTTGCGAGTATAGTGCTGGATCATGCCTCTGTTTGCTACGGATCAACGCTTGATAGAAATTTGGAGACTTAAACGTTGTTAAATGATACACTATTTTCAACGTAACCGTCAAGAAATTTTTGATTTATGGGTGTCGGCCATCAGCGATTGGCTGACACCTATCTACAAGGAACATAGTATGACGACAATTGCTATCGGCGGGATCATGCATGAATCTAATACGTTCAGCGATACCCGTACCGACTATGGTGCGTTCTCTCATACCTTCGCGAGGTATCTGATTAACGCTTGGGGGGAGACACACCACGAAATGGCAGGATTTATTCAGGGCGCGACACAGTACGACTATACTGCCTACCCAACGCTTATGGCTTCAGCGACACCCGCAGGGCCTGTAACAGATGACGCTTTCGACCGACTCACCGACATGCTCATTCAGCATCTGAAGTCTATACCGAAATATGATGGACTTCTGCTCGCGCTTCACGGCGCATTGGTCGCTGAAAGTTACCCAGACGGTGATGGTGAAATCTTACGTCGGCTTCGTGTGGCACTCGGTTGCGATCTTCCGATCGTTGTCACACTTGATCAGCACGCCAATGTTTCTGAACAGATGGTTGCTGAATCGACTGCCCTTGTAATTTACAAAACAACGCCGCACATAGATCAACGCCAACGCGGGCTCCAAGCAGCGGCGCTGATGATGCAGATCCTTCGAGGTGAGGTTATACCGACGCAGGCACTCGCCAAACCCCCGATGCTCCTGAATATCCTGTATCACAACACCAGTGTACTGCCGATGGCACCTATCCTCACAGTGGCGAAGCAGCTGGAAGCGCGCCCTGATGTCCTTGCGGCAAACGTCGCCTTGGGGTATCCGTATGCGGATATCTATGAAGCTGGTCCCGCCTTCGTCGTTGCTACTGACAACGATCTACAACTTGCACAGCTGGAAGCCGATCGGTTGTCCGATATGTTATGGGATGTCCGAGGAGAACTGCTGCTTGATCTACCTGATGCGACACAGGCAGTTGAGCGAGCCATGGCATCTGAGCAACATCCTGTTATTCTTGTTGAGATGGGTGATAATATCGGTGGTGGTTCCCCCGGAGATAGCACTTTTGTCTTGGCGGAGCTGCAACGGCAAGGCGCGTCGGGATTTGTTGTTATCCTCTGTGATCCGGAAGGTGTGCAAAGTTGTGTTCAAGCGGGTGTTGGTGCTGAGATCGCTTTAGCTGTCGGTGGAAAAGCGGACAATCGGCACGGCGATCCTGCCTCAATTCAGGGCAAGGTCCGTCTCATCCACGATGGACGCTATGAGGAGACAGAACCGCGACACGGTGGACAGCGGCACCACGATCAGGGGTTGACAACTGTCGTCGCTGTGGATGATTCTTTAGTTGTGTTAACAAGTAGACGGCAGACACCGTTTAGTCTTCAGCAATTGTTGAGTCTCGGCATCAATCCGACGGAGATGCAGATAATCGTCGTCAAAGCGGCGGTCGCCTACCGCGCCGCCTATGAACCGATCGCAGGACAGATTATCGAAGTAGACACGCCCGGGTTAACTGCGGTGAACCCGTTGTATTTTGAATATAACAACATCCGTCGACCGCTTTTTCCTTTGGATGCTGAACTGTGATTTATCGTAACATCCGAAAAGAAATGCACACTTGGACAAGGATACCCGCCCCGCAAGCAGGGGGAAGCAGAGGGACCTCGCTTCGATAGGATGTGTTTCAATCATGATGGGCTTTACGATAATGCTATTTAATGTGAGTTTGATAAATATTGGACTTACGTAGCGTCCACTGTTAATTGAGTACCTGTACTGCACAAACTGGAAGTTTGTGCTACAATTCACGCCTCTGTGCCGCGAAATAGAACCCGCAACACATCCGAAAGGATTCATCAAACTGGCGCTATTTACAACCGTGCTAATTTGAATAGGGGGTAATACCGTGGCATTTAGCGATTTCAAAACGATCTCTGAAGTGCAAGAGAAATTTAGAATCAAATATACCGAAGACGATTTTGTTAAGTCCGAACCGTTGGATCCGTCGGCGGAATTCCTGCGGGATTTTAAATTTACGCGGGAACATATCAATGTTTTTGCATCGGAAGCGTCGCGGTGTGAGGCGATCATCTTTCCTGTTCTGAAGGAGAGTTATAAAGCCCACGCCGATCAATACGCGCTCTGGATAAAACAATCGATTGCTTACGATGATGTCCTGAACAGTACACCGGACTATTTTGTGTCTACGCGCTCTGAGTTAGGTAAAACCGTTGTTGGGAGTCCGTTGATCCTTCTCGTTGAGGCGAGGAAAAATGATTTTGAACAGGGATGGGGTCAATGTCTGGCGGAGTTAGTCACTGCGCAAAAGATAAATGCAAGAAATAGGGGTGGCAGCACCAATTTTCCGGTGTACGGTATCGTCACCGATGGAACATTGTGGCAATTCGGACAGCTTATCGGGGATACTTTTGCGCAAAATAGAACGGACTTCGTATTGGCGAATTTGCCGGTGCTTTTTGGAGCGGTTGATTCTGTGTTCAAAGCCGTACCTGATGTGAATTGAAAAGAGCATCCGTAACTCCGCTCTGAAGGGCGAGGAAACTTGTCTCACACGGTGGTTTCCAAACCTATAGATTGGACAAGCGAATTGACTTATCGTAACATCGAACTATAAATGCACACTTGGACAAGGATACCCCCCCCTTGAAGAAACACTTTCTTCGCGTTGGATTTTAGCGTTTGCAAAAACCCCCGCCCCGCAAGCAGGGGGAAGCAGCGGGACCTCGCTTCGATAGGATGTGTTTCCATAATTACGGGCTTCACTATATTCGCCATTTCAGCACGGAAAGAAACCGCTCTTATATCCTTACGCTAACGGTAAGAACATAAGAGCGGAAATTTGGGTTTTGGGATTCAACTACTGTAAGGCTTTGAGGTCACCCCAAGTGACAGTTACTTTACCTTTTGCTTCAACAGGCGTTGTTGCGGCAGCTACATCCGGCTGTTGTGAGATGAAATCAATCATTTCGATAAGTACTTGTCCGCGCGGGAGACCGCCATTGCTAGGTTCTTGCATGCAGATACCGACGCGTCCGCTGCTATCGTTCAGTTTGATAATACCGGGATCGAAGAATCCTGCTCCGTTATCGCCGAAAGCGGCTTCAACGCTCCAGGGGTCAACGATTTGTTCGCTTTTGAAAGGTCTTGCGGAAGTGAAGGCTTCGAGTGTTGGTGTATACCTTGCGCCATCAGCTGTGGGTGTAATGGCTGTGCCATCGCCCCACATATCGGCGTTAATATTGATGATAGTCTTCAGGCCGTTTTCACCATTCGCCCCGCCACCTTCGGTAACGTAGAAAATATAGTCGGCACAGTTAAGGATGACGTTTCCACCATAGATGAAGCGTTCCGCGATGGAATCATCGACTTGTGAGTTCCCGGGGGTATAGAGGGTTGTTGGGAACCAACCGAAGATGATGAGGATATCTGCCTTGCCATCATCAATCCGATCTTCTGCCCAGGGACCGATTTCTGCGTCTGTTGCGTAAACAACATCACCAATAGCAGGGACATCGTTTTTGAGGTTATCAAAGACGATCGCGCGTTGGGCATCCGCGTCTGCTTGTGAAATCCAGCCGACACCTTCGCTGAAGATAGCGACATCGCCTAATTCTGCCCAGCTTGAAAGGGTGCATGTAACCATCAATAAAACGACGAATAGTGCGAATACATTGCGTATCATTAATTTTTTCCTCTCTTTTTAAGTTTGCCCTGATAATATCGATTCCATTACCGGGCAATAAGTGTTACGAAAAAAGTTCTAACGATGTTGGGTTAGAACTTTGACTTAAGATGTCCCCAAGTCGTAGCAACTTTGTGATTCGGGTCAACCGATTGGGGGCCGAGTACTTCAAACAGATAGTTATCAATCATTTCGGTGAAGAGTTCGCCTCGCGGGAGATTGTCGTCCCCTGGAACTTGATAGGCGATTCCGATGCGGCCGCCGGTTTCGGTATCGTGAACAATTGCGGGATCCAAGAATCCTGCACCATTATCTCCAAAAGCAACCTCGACTTCCCACGGATCGTCAATTTGGCCTTCCTTAAACGTTCTCGCTGAGGTAAACGCTTTAAGCGTAGGCGTATACTTTTCCCCATCCTTAGTAGGTTTGATAGCTGTGCCATCAGCCCACATATCGGCGTTGATATCCATTATATTCTTCAAGCCTTGTTCGCCATTAGCACCTCCGCCTTGCGTGACATAAAAAATATAATCCGCAGTGTTGAGGATAACATTTCCGCCTTCAATGAACTCTTCGGCGATGGAACCGTCAGGATCAGCGTTCCCGGGGGTGTAGAGGGATGTCGGGAACCACCCGAACGTTACGATAATATCAGAAACGCCGTTATCGGTATGGTCTTCTGCCCAATCGCCGATTTCTTTGTCCGTTAATATCACAACATCCGTCGGGGTTTTGAGCATTTTTTGCATTTCCAGACCTTCCCTGGCTGCAGCAGGCTGCCCCATCCATCCAGCTTGCTCTGTAAAGATTGCCACCTTTCCCATTGGCGCGGATACACCAATGCTCGGTAATGCGACTATTGCGGCAAAATATGCCGTTATCGCAACAGCAAGAATTATCAGTTTTCGCATATAATTTCCTTTTATTATTGACAGTTGAAGTGAATGCCCCGATTGTTGGAGCATGTCTATCAGGAACCCTTCTGTAAAACGCAGAGAGGTTGACCTATCTAACGGAAGTATTATATACAATTTTGATATTTTTGTCAAATTATTTTTTTTCGTTTTTTATCGTAAGCAAGCTTCAATATTCAATATGCACATTGTATTTCGATGCTGGGCGGGGAAACCCCGCCCCTACGCTTTTGGCATTGCCCTGCCTCATTCCTCAAAGCGCGAAAGGACTTCTATGGCAGATTGGGTTTGATTAAAAGATGTGTAGGCGGTGATTCACCTGTCAATGTCTCTAAAAATTCGACTAAATCGGTTTTCTCTTGTTCACTCAGTTGAAGCGGTTCGAGTGTCCTCTCGCGTTGACCGACGAAATTGCCGCCTGTGCCGCCGAGATTATTAAATTCAATCACGGATTCGAGTGTTGGGAATTCGCCTGTATGAAAATAGGGTGCCGTGAGTGCGACATTACGGAGCGTTGGTGTTTTGAACTCGCCTTGATGTCGGGGTATCGGTTCCAGGAAATTCAGAATCCGCGTCGCAACGGCGGTATCGTCGCTATAGACACCGCCGCCGTTAAAGGGGTCTGATAGGAGCAGCGAGATCCCCGCGTAGCGTCCAGCGTCTTCTGGCAACGGGCCTTGCGGGACCCCTAAGTTATGGAATTCATTGTCTGTAAAGGTTGGCGTATCGTGGCAAAGGATACAGACACCTTTACCGATGAACGTTTTCAGTCCGCGTTTCGCTTCAGGTGATATTGCTTCCGTATCGCCAGCAACGAATCGGTCAAACGGTGCATTCCGACTTATCAAGAGACGCTCATAAGCCTCGATCGCTTTACCGATATTTGCGAAGACGGTGTTAACGGCGTGCTGGTCAGCCTCGGACATACGGTCAAACGCGACATCACCGGGTTTGCCGTCAGTGGGGAAACGTGCTGTGTCTTCAAGTTCTGGGAGTGCGCCGAAGACTGTTTCATAATCCGCTGCGTAGTATTGATGGACGAGGTGTGCATATTGGAGTCGCGTTCCTGCCTGTTCAATCTCACCTTCGAGTGCGGCCAACGCTTGTGACCACAATGTATCTGCCCGACCGTCCCAAAACTGCCATTGGTTATACGCGACATTAAGCAGCGTTGGTGCGTTTCTTGTGCCTCTCCCTGCGCCTAATGAGGTTGCTTCAACATCGGCGAATCCATGAAAGGGTGAGTGGCACGTTGCGCAGGCGACCGTTCCGTCCTTTGAGAAGCGTGTGTCAAAGAAAAACATTTGCCCCAACTGTGCAGCATTTAGATTATCGGCAACGCGGTTGGTAGGACTCGGTGGCGGTGCCTCAGGGAGTGGCGATAACCGTTGGATTACACTCCACTCGCGATTCGTGAATATATTATCCTCTGGCGCCGGTACTGCTGCCATCTCTGGTGCTTTTTCTTCGCCGCAGCCGAATAAAAATAACGCGGCATTGGCTATTATGAAAAGGATTAGAAGACGCACGGCTTTACTCCTCTTTCGGTGCATCCAGTGCGCATCGGAATCCGAGGATTTGTCCACTCGCCACGATGTCGTCATATTCGCGAAACGCGCACCGCATCTGTTCCGAACCGGCGAACCAGCTTGCACCCCGCCACGATTTTTTTCCCATGCCGCTTGTGGGTGGCCCTTTCGGGTTCTCTGCAGGGCTGACGGCGTAGTACTCGGCATCGAACCAATCGGCGACCCACTCTGCGACATTTCCTACCATGTTGCGTGCGCCGTAAGGACTCTCGCCTTGCTCGAAACTCTTCACGGGTGCTGCCATAGCGAAACCGTCAAGGTGTCCATCGAACTTCCCGTCATCATCAAAATTACATTTCGTTGGATCGAATTCATTTCCCCAGGGCCAGATACGTCCATCGGTGCCACGCGCAGCTTTTTCCCACTCCGCTTCAGTGGGCAGACGTTTTCCGACCCATTCCGCATAAGCGGCGGCATCACCCCACGTCACCCCTACGACCGGCTGATCGGGATGATTAAACTTCGGATTGTTCCAAAAGATTGAGTTTCGGTGTCCCGTGGCTTCCACAAATTTGGTATAATCGGCGTTGGAGACTTCATATTTATCCATAAAATAGGCACCCAAGAACACCTTATGCTGTGGAAGTTCATCGAGCGCATCCGTCATCGGATCGACATCGGGATCGCTGCCCATAATGAACGCGCCCGCAGGGACATATACCATGTCTTCCGGGACTTGCACCACTACCGGTGTCGGTTCGGGGACAACTTCTACGACTGGCACTTCGTCGATTTGAATATTTTCTTCTTCGACCACCATTTGTTCGTCGCTGCCACAACCGAGTAGACTTAGTGTTAACAGCATTACGTAGCAGATGGCGTGTTTTAGTAGGTTTGACATAATTGCGTTAAGGGTTCTTTGCGCACCGGAATCCAACCGAGCTGCTGTGATCGCTGCATTGTGCTGGGTAGATATAAGCGACTGTGGTGCGTGTATCGCCTGCGCCGTTTGTCCATGAACCGCCTCGGATTGCATAAATTTTCTCATCTGTTGTTTCTGAGCGTTCTGCTACCCATTCCCAAACATTTCCTGCCATATCGTGTAGCCCGTAAGGACTCAGACCGTCTATAAAATGTCCGACCGGTGCGGGTGCCATTGCGTAGCCATCAGTACTGCCGTCCATGCTGCCGCCGTCGTCGAAATTGCCGTGCCCTGCATCGTAATCATTCCCCCAGGGATAGAGCCTGCTGTCGGTACCGCGTGCTGCTTTCTCCCATTCGCTTGCCGTAGGGAGTCGTTTACCAGCCCATGCGGCGTAGGTTTCAGCATCTTCCCAATTGACTCCGACAACTGGTTGGTCTGGCGCGTTGAACCTCGGATCCGCCCAAAATTTCGGTTTGCGATGCCCGGTTTCCGAGAGGAATTGTGCGTACTGCTTGTTTGTAACCTCATATTTATCAATGTAGAACGCTGCAACAAAAACCGTCCGTGTGTCGATTTCCGTCCCGAATGTCAAACTGGTCTTGTTATCTGTGCCGAGTTCAACCTCACCAGCCGGAATTAAGACCATCGCTTTAACGTCAATTGGTGTGTCAAGAGCCTCCAACGACGTTTGCGAATTCGTGAATTCCTCTGGGCTCTCATCTGCACCACACGAAACGAGGCTAACACTCAAACCGATGATGAAGCATAAGCTGACGTAGCGTTTCACTATAGTCTCCATATAAATTTGGGGCATCGTTTTTGATTGTAGCCAATTATCGTAACATCCGAAAATAAATGCACACTTTTAGGAGGACAACCTCCACGAAGAAACACGTTCTTCGCGTTGGATGTTCGCGTTTGCAAAAACCCCCTTTATCAGCGGGGAATTTGGATTTCGGAGGGGCGAGGTCGCCTCGTCCGTTTCTACACACAACCTAACAGGTTATGCTACGCCCCCGCGAAGAAACACGTTCTTCGCGTTGGATGTTCGCGTTTGCAAAAACCCCGCCTTTATCAGGGGGGGAATCAGATGGGGATCGTTTCCGTTTGATGTGTTTCTATCATGATGGGCTTTACGATAATTGTAGCCTCAAGACACATATTGAGGCTACGGGTTCACAATAGTTCCCATGCCGAAGTGCTATTGGAGTGATTTTTTGAGTTTGCCCCAGACAACGCTGAGTTTACCGGTTGAGTCCACCGCTTGCGCTGTTGCGAAACGGTTTGAAATAAGTTCTGCGTATTCCGTGGCGATCTGAGGGTTTGGTGGTATTGCAGTCCCGCAACATGAGGTATGGAAGTTGATGAACCATCCCTCCATATCATCTGTGCGGTAGGCGATGGGGTCGGCGTTTGAGCCATCGTCGGCATAACTTTCGTACTCAAAATCGTTCGCCTTCAAAACGGCGAGACCTGATGCCCGGTTTGAAGACCATTTTTTGAGCGAAGGTATGTACTCTTTACCGAGATCCGTGGGGCTGACTTGCGAAACCGTGCCATTTGTGACTGTGACACCAAACACACTTTGCTGTCCGGCACCGGCGGCGGTGACACGTGCGCCTTTATCCCAATAATAGTAGAACGGGTAATCGCCGATGAATCCGCCGATCCCGCCTTCCCTTAACCATGTATAGACAAGGTCTTTCTTGCCATCTTTCTTAAATATTGTGCCGGGTGTATTCCCCTGCGTGATGATATAGATGCCCTTTGGATTTGCGTTCATATATGCCACTAACTCGTCAGCGTCCACAATTTCGGCGGTTAGTTTTTTCGCTTCGAGTTCCTCCACGATCATTTCGGCTAACTGATTCGGGCTCGGTACAGCCAAGCCACCGCCGTTTTCAATAGCCTCATCATAGACGACAGCGACATCCTGTGCATAGACGTAGCCGGCGAAAATTAGCACCAGAGCCGATGCCAAACAAAATACTTTTTGCATTTTCTGTGCCTCCTAATTTGAGGGTTCAAGTTGATTCTTCGTCCTTGGATTTTAGGATAACACGGTTAAACGAAAATTGTCAAGAAAAATGTTATCGCCTTCGCTTATCAGGATTAGGGTCTGTCGTTTTAGCGTAGGTTTGGCAAATATTTATACACTTTTTTGGGTGGGTGAGGCACCCTCGCGAAAAAACGCCGGAGCACATCATTTAAGT